>NZ_ASZT02000031.1:0-44973 GCF_001006065.1 Sphingobacterium sp. IITKGP-BTPF85 | reverse complement strand
TTGCTGACAAATACATCATCTATACATTAAGTTCAAAAAACACTTCAAAAAAAAAAGGTAAAACTTACCGATCAGCAATTAAGCGAGCAGGTTACGAAATATTTTGAAGAACAGAACGCTAAGTTAAAAGGGGCTGAAGCTGGGAAAGTTGAAGCGTTCTTAAAGAATAATAAATTAGCAACTCAGAAAACAGCTTCCGGTTTACAATATGTAATTACAAAACCAGGATCAGGTAAAAATGCCGCTGTTGGTGATACAGTAGTTGTTAATTACGTTGGGAAATTAGCAAACGATAAAGTATTTGATACCAATCAAGCTGATCTTGCTAAAAAATATAAAAAATTCAATGCACAAAGACCTTATGAACCTCTTCGTCTACATTTAGGTGTAGATGGTGTTATAACAGGCTGGACGGAGGCTTTCCAGTTATTAAACAAAGGCTCAAAAGCAACATTGGTTATCCCTTCTAATTTAGCTTATGGCGAACGTCAGGCTGGAGAGATTCCTCCATATTCGCCGTTAATTTTTGACGTAGAAGTTATTGACATTATTCCTGGAAAAGCTCCTGCAGCTGCTCCAACAACAATTCCTGCAACAAAATTGACACCTGCTACACCAGTAAAAAAATAAGGACATAAATATTTATCAAAAAGGGCTTATTGGTAATTCAATAAGCCCTTTTTCATTGGTCTTCTATTTCCAAATGTTGATAAACCCTTCAATGCGATAAGGATCAATAATTAGCTTGGGCATTACGCAAAATTGGCTTGGTTAAGTCCATAATTATCAGAATTTTATTATCTGTAAAACTTTTAGCAATTTGCTTGACATGGCGACCTGACAAAGTGTACTTAAACAAATAAAGAGGAAATAAGAATAAGTAAGCGTTTGATTTTTATATTAAATAAATGGATGGATGAGTGACTACATCTTTTCTAATTGACGGGATAGATGAGTGCTATTGATCCCATAGTAAAAGGAAGGAATATGCATTATTTAGGTGATTTAGCTACAATATTCTTAAATACAGGAATTTTATCCTGTTCTAAATAATAAAACAGTTAAAATTTTGATCAAATATTTCTCATTTTTAACAAAAAATCAAAAAAAAGCTGTGCAGTTTTATATTCGTAATAAAACAGCTATATGAGTTTCTAATTTTCAAAGCATTGGCGCTATATCCATCACCGTGATAATGACTAAGTTTCATCAAATTAGGTCGTTTCATCCTAAACATTTATTTTTACCGTCGCTATAACTATAATCCATGTTACTAACAGATACCCATACCCATATATACTACCACACCGAAAACGATTCATTAGCAGAACAAATGCAACGTTGCTTTGATAAAGATATTCATCGCCTTTTTCTTCCAAATGTCAATAGTGCATCGATAGCTGCAGTCATGAAAACTGTTGATGCATACCCAAACAACTGTTTTCCGATGCTCGGTTTACACCCCTGTGATGTAAAAGAAAACTATCAAGAAGAACTAACAAAAATCTATGCGGCACTGCAGCAACACAAAGTGTATGCTATCGGAGAAATTGGCCTAGACCTGTATTGGGACAAATCTACTTTGGAGATTCAAAAAGATGCTTTTCGTCAGCAGGTACAATGGGCTAAAGATCTTAATTTACCAATAGATATTCATTGTCGTGAGGCTTTTGACGAATTATTTGAATTATTAGAAGAACTAAAAGATGAAAAACTTTTTGGGGTACTACATTGCTTTACAGGAAACATTGAACAAGCGCAACATGCTATCGATCTGGGTTTCGCACTGGGTATTGGCGGAGTTGTCACTTTTAAAAAAGCGGGGCTTGACGAAGTGGTTAAACAGATAGACCTACAACATATTGTACTGGAAACTGATGCGCCTTATCTTGCTCCGATGCCGTTTCGAGGCAAACAAAATGAAAGTAGTTATCTATACTATATAGCACAAAAAATAGCTGACATTAAAGAATTACCAATAGAACAAGTAGCGGCAATAACAACTGAAAACTCAAAAAGAATATTTGGAATCTAACTCACATCATGCATAACATATTTATCATATACACAGGTGGCACCATAGGAATGGTCAAAGACGAAACGGGAACTTTCGTTCCCTTTGACTTTGAATTAATCAAGCGCAATCTTCCAGATCTAAGTCGATTAAATTATAAATTAACCGTACATTCCTTTAATCCCATTATTGATTCTTCCAATATGAAGCCTGAAATATGGATTGAAATGGCACAGATCATTAAGGATAATTACGATGAATATGATGGTTTTGTCATCTTACATGGATCGGATACCATGTCATTTTCGGCTTCGGTTTTAAGCTTTATGCTGGAAGGGTTACAAAAACCCGTCATTTTATCAGGTTCTCAATTACCGATCGGAGAAATTCGCACCGATGCAAGAGAAAATATGATGACTGCCTTAGAAATTGCGTCTACAAAGCATTTTGGGGTCTCCATGATTCAAGAAGTATGTATTCTATTTGACAATAAATTATTTAGAGGTAACCGTTCTTTCAAATATAATTCGGCAAAATTTGAAGCTTTCCGTTCCCCCAATTATCCGGTTCTTGTAGAGGCAGGTATTCATCTCCAATACAATCAAGATGCTTTATTAAACAACAGTGGTAAAGAGTTTATTTTGCATACCAAACTTGACGATCGCGTGGGTGTTCTGAAATTGTTTCCAGGTATAAGTCCTAGTACAATCAGAGCAGTATTAAATTCAGATGTCCGTTCTATTGTTATGGAAACATTTGGCTCCGGAAATACCACTACCGATCAATGGTTTTTAGATTTGCTGAAAGAAGCCATTGATAACGGTAAGAATATTTTAAATATATCACAATGTAAGGTTGGTTCTGTTGAACTGGGGCGTTATGAGACGAGCACTGGACTAAAAGCGATTGGAGTACTCAATGGTTACGATATGACTTTTGAAGCTGCTGTAACAAAGCTCATGTACCTACAGGGTGAATGCGAAGATCAAAAAGATGTTGCCTATTGGATCGAAAAGGATATCAGAGGTGAATTGACTATCAACGATTAATTTCTTCATAAACTGAATTGAATTTGGATAAATTTTACATAGAATAAAATTCCCAGCACTTGAAGAAAATTCGAAAATTGGGTAATTACTTAACTACAATCTTGTGGCATAAAAAAGAGCGAGCAGATCTAAAGATCTGCTCGCTCTTTTTTTTTGCTTTACTTTACAATAGCTGTCTTATCAGGCAGCACATTAGTTTATAGCGGCAAGCACTTCTGATACCACAAAGTTACTTCCTCCTATAAAAATTAAATCTCCGTCCTGATACTGTTTTTTTGCTGCTTCAAAAGCTTTTACGACAGGGCCATATGCATTTCCTTTTAGTCCCAATAGATGTGCTTCAGCTGCAAGTTCTTCTGAAGGCATCGCTCTAGGCATATCAGGGTTACTAAAATAATAGATCGCATCTGTAGGTAACAATGGGAGCATATGTCCTAAATCTTTATCCTTCATTGCTCCTATTACAAAATGCAATTGCCGATAGTTTGTATGGGCTAAATTTTTCAGAACTTCCCTAATTCCATCCTCATTATGTCCAGTATCGCAAATGATAAAAGGTTTTTTGGAAAGTGTCTGCCATCGACCTTGAAGGCCGGTAAAAGACTGTACTTTTCGCAAACCATTTTTACATCGTCCTGTAACAGATCATAACCTCGTGTCCGCATATGATCAACAATCCGCAAGACACCTAATATATTTTTTGATTGATACGTTCCTTTTAGATCTAATTCGTATTGCTCGATATGACCTTCCTTATCCTTGACTTCAATCTGTAAATGATCTTCATTAATGGCTTTAATTTCTGATTGCAATTTGTCGGATGCAAACTCAAGCGCTGCATTTTCAAGCTTAGCTTTTTCTAGAAATACAGGTGCAGTATCTTTATGATATTCCGATACGACAACAGGAGTATCTTTTTATAATACCTGCTTTTTCAGATGCTATAGCTGGAAGCGTATCACCCAACATATTCATATGGTCAAAACCGATATTAGTGATTAAGGATGCCAGTGGCATGATGACATTTGTAGAATCAAGACGACCACCTAAACCAACTTCAATGATGGCAATATCAACGTGCTGTTTTGCAAAGTAATCAAATGCCATAGCCACCGTAACCTCAAAAAATGAGGGTTGAATCTCTTCAATCAGTGCATGCAGATTATTCACAAAATCAATAACAAATTGCTCATCGACCATCTGTCCATTGATACGAATACGTTCCCTAAAATCTAATAAATGTGGTGAAGTATACAGGGCTGTTTTATATCCTGCCTGTGCAAAGATAGAAGCCAACATGTGAGAGGATGAACCTTTCCCATTCGTACCGGCAATATGAATAGATTTGAATTTATCTTGTGGATTTCCTAACGCATGAAGTAATGCTAAGGTATTATCTAAATCCTTTTTATAGGCGGATGCCCCGTCACGGGTAAACATAGGTAATCGAGCATATAAATACTCGATTACCTCATTATAATTATGCATTGACAATAAATTTTATCTTAGTTTAAAATTGAATACAATTCTGCCTGTCTGAGAGTCAGGCGCATTTGGCAATTGATTCAATCGAGCTCCACGAACAGCTCTTTCACATTTTTCCAATAAGCTTGGATCCGTGATGGTTGTACCTTTCACTCCGGCACGTGCATAAATGATCACACCCGATTGGTTGACGCGGAACTCAACAGCTACTTTACCAGCCTGCTGTCCATTATCATCAATCTGAGGTCTCTGCGTAAAACTTCTGTTTTCAATTGAAAGCATCATATTACCGTTTCCAGAACCACCTTCACCATAATTACTGGCTAAAGGATCACCTAATTTACTACCTTGATTGCCAGGTACCGTTCCTGTACCATCACCAGAACCTGTGCCGTTATTCTTTTTGCCTTTATAAAGGGCATTCGAATTTACTGCAGGTTTACTGTCCTTCACTTCTTTTGTTGTTTCAGGTGCAACTGTTTTTACGGGCTTTGAAGCTTCGTAACAACGGGAGCATCTTCAACATCTTGTGTCACGACTGCTTTGTCAGCGACCTGCTGTGAAGGTGTAGGTGTCGGTATTTCTTCTGGAACGACGCGATCTGGTTTTACATTATTAGCATTGGGATCTACAGAAGGTTCTTCAACACTCATGTAATCATCGCCCATGCCTTCTTCTGCTGTACCATAATTCACAACCATACCGCCCATACCGTATTCATCGGGCATTTTAGTTCCAAAAATGACAAAGAAACTTATCAATACCAAAATCCCCATTATAGCAGTAGAAATCCCTAATGCTTTGGGGAAGTTATTTTCCTCATGTTGAAGATGGTAAGCCATGTATTTATCTCCTATTCTTTAAAATTAGAACTTAAACCTTAAAAAAGGTTTAAAACTCTTTAATCTTTCTTTGGTTCTGTCGCCAAAACAACTTTTATTTTCAAGCGGTTGGCAATATCCATTACTGAAATCACATTCTGAATAGGGACTGAATTATCAACATACATCATGATCGTCAATTCTTCTCCTGTTCTCATTTGCGATTGGATTGCTGCTTCTAATGCATCATAAGGTACAACTGCCTTTTCAACATGGTAAGCTAAATCCGAGGTAATCGAAACCGTCAATGTTTTTTGGATACAGACTGCTCTCCAGCACTGGATTTTGGAAGTAATAACTTCACAACCTGCGGATTGGAAACAGCAGATGCCAACAAAAAGAATAACATCAGAAAGAACATGATGTCGTTCAATGCTGAAGTATGTACTTCAGCTGCTGGTTTATTTTTTCTACTTCTTAGATTCATTATTCTAAATTTTAATTGATTAATTAGCTATACGACCCTGCGATTATGCGCCAGGTTCATCTAATAAATCAATAAATTCAACTGCATCTGTCTCCATACGTAAGATCAAACGCTCAACCATCATATTTAGGATATGGTAACCAATATATGCTAAGATACCAACTGTTAAGCCAGATGCCGAAGCTACCATCTTCACATAAAGACCTCCGGATACTGAACCAATATCAATACCACCAGCCATCTCTACTTCATGGAAAATTGTAATTACTCCAAAAATTGTTCCTACGAAACCAAGCATCGGCGCAATACCTGCAATAATACCTAGAATATTAATATTCTTTTCCAATTTAGCAACCTCAAGTTTACCTACATTCTCAATAGCACCTTCAATATCTTTGATTGGACGTCCTACACGTAGTAATCCCTTTTGCAACATACGTCCCAATGCTGAGTGACTTGAACGGCAAACTGCTAAAGCAGCGTCCAATTTACCAGAAAGCACACTTGCTTTTACTTGTGACATTAGTGAAACATCATACTTTGCAGCTTTACGAATAGTCAGAAAACGCTCAAAAAGATGATCAAACCAATAAACAACAATAATAAAATGGGAACCATAATCCATCCCCCCTTCATCATCATTTGAATTAAGCTCAAATTTTCGTCTCTTACTACAGGTACTGCTTGCTGTGCAGCTTGATTAACGGTGTCCAAAAGATTGCTGTCGCTTTGAATCAATGACATAATAATTTATAATTTTAAAATTGTTTATATTAGACTATTTCGCTATTTTCTCTACCCATGCTCCTGAAAAAGTCTTCGCGACAGTTGCCTGGTCCCGATCTGCTTCTTCTTTTGTCATGTAGGTATCCCAAATCACACGTTTTTTATTTCTTTTAAATTTGCTATCAACTGCCCGCACAGTTTGATAACCTTTTTACGCAACCTCTGCACTTCCTCTTCTGCCAACTCCATTGTTTTTGGCGTGGCAATAACCAATTGATAATTTGGCTGTGCTACAGGTACTGATTCTTTTACGACTACCGTTTCCTTTAGTGTTGTTTGAAGTGCAGCTGTATCCACTTTTAAAGAATCAACTATTGCAGTTGAATCTTGCTTCAATTGTGTACTATCGATTTTAGGTAGTGTATCCACTGGTGCGGGAACGACGACCGGTGCTGTTGCTTGTTTCTTTCCAAACAATTGATCCTTCAATGAGGGATTAAGCAGGAAAGCAACAATAACAGATACCACAATAATGATCGCTGCTGAAATATAATACCAAACTGTATTTGATTTAGTACTTCTTTCCTGATAAAATACCGCTGGATCAGTTTCTACTCTTTCGTCAATCGTTTCGGATACAGGTTCATGTATTATCGGCGCTACAGGTGTTTCAACTTGTGAAGGTGCTACCACTACCGTTTCAGGTACGATTTCCTCTTCTACTTGCTCTGTATCTGCCGGTTCATCCTCGATAATATCTTCCACGGGTTCCTCTAGTTCAGTCGGAGAAAATGGAATATTTTCTTCCAATTCACGATCGGGAATAACAGTCTCTATTTCTGGAGCAATAACATGTCTGATCGGTTCAAAATTAAAACCTGAGAGATCTAATGGTTTAAAAACTAAACTTGAACCATAGCTCACAATGTGTCCTAAGTCTTCAAGTTTAGCCTGTCCATTTTGGATCAATTGATCCTTTAAATCAGCAACAGCATCCTGCAACACCTGAGTTGCGGCATCAAGATTCAGGTTTTGCTGTTGTTGTATATAATGAATAAAATTAAAACCACTTTCAGCTGTAGAATCAAATTCCACATAAGAAATAGGTGGTAAAAACAGGTCGCGCTGCTTATCGAATTGAGCTGCGGAATGCTTTCTTTTGAACACCCCCAAGCCCTTAACGTAAACTTCAGCGTAACGCTTTAATAGATTATTGATGTTTTTACCTAAATTCATTCTTGTTCCTTATTTGCTAACGCAAAGTTATAATCTTCTTGTATTAAAAAGAAAAGTTTATACCACCAATTATATTAAAACCTAAACGTGGGTAGTATTGATAGCGCTCGTACTCTTTTCCAAAGATATTATTAGCCTTTACAAAAACACCCAATTGCTTTTTAATCCGGTACTCTGCTCCTGCATTAAAATCTGCAAAAGAAGGGATGGTTACTTTACTTGGATTTTCAGATCTTACTGTTGAACTTGTATATGTATAAGCTAAAGCGGAAGTCTGCCCTTGTGTAGATAATTCAGCATCTACAAAGAATTTATCCGAAATATTGAATCTTGCATTGGCTAAGAAACGGAATTTCGGCAATGACCATGCCTCTTCATTATCTTTCACTTTGTAATCATCGATATTAAGTTTACCGCTTAAATTAACCAATTGTGAAACACGGACATTCATCTCACCCTCTATACCAAAATGAGTTGCTTTACTTGAATATCCATCATAAATGACATCAAATTTGTAGGGAACAAAACCGCCTCCTAATTCTTCTCTACTATTCACATACAAAGGAAGTCCTTCGATCTGCTTGTAAAATGCTTTTACTTTATAGCCAAAATTTGCTCCTGCATTACCCTTTAATCCTGCATATACATTTAGTTTTTCAAGAGTATTGCGTACATCAATATTGCTATTTAAGTAAGGATTTTCTTTTGCAAAACCACGTAATGATCCTTGTTTAACACCTCCATTTGCACCTGCAAATAAGTATACATACTGCGGTACAACTGCAAAATCAGCTTCCACTGTTGGAAAAACATTAAAACGGCTGGTATCTCCAAACTCAGAAACGAGATTGGCACCCAAAGTAACATTATAATTATCACCTTTAAATTTAATGTATGGATTGATCGATGCTACATGATTTTTTGTTGCCACCTTAACATCTTCAACTGAGTTAAAGCTAGCACTTAGATTAGCCCCCACATTAAATGTATTGACTTTTTTATTCACATAACCGGATATGGCGAATGAATTTTCTTTAGCATCATATTTATCTTTAAAAAGATAAGCATCTGCTTTCGCAGAATAGCTTACCGCCCCGGCCTTATCCACATCTGCATTACTTGTCAGTTCACCGTTGAAATAGATATCATTAAAAGCTTGTGCCTCTGGCGTTGTATTGATTAAATTAGAACTGTTATCAAACACCTGTCCGTAGAAGTTTGTCGAATAACGATTATATCCTAAAGTTCCATTTACTGTAAAAGGTTCGTAAACACGACGGCCAAAAATACCGACATCCTGTGTAGCGAACTTCTGACCTTCAATACTGCCTTTTTGGTTTAAGTGCTTGGCAAATAATCCGAATCGTGTATTTTCAAATTTATCGACGGCCAAATATGCTTCTCCTAAGATGGTATTGTAGTTTCCTACACCAAATTTAACATAGTTACTTGTTTGATCAGCAAGTTGTGAGAAAGGCAATTCTTTCACATTTAACTCACGCAATCCAGTATTGATATCGAGTTTCTTATCTGAAATATTATTATAGCTCAACTTAGGCTGATACTCCCTTTTATTGGTCATATCAGGACTACGACGGATTTTTACCGCATCTGCAAGAATAGGTTTATAATCACGTACGACATCAAAAGAATCAATTGTCACTGGTGTAGCAGGATCAACTTTTTTGGTGTTTCTTGTGCAAAGGAGTGCATTCCAGCTCCCAATAACAAGGTTGCTAATGTATATTTCTTCACTGTTGTATTGTGCAACTTCTTCATTATTTCCTATTTCTTTTTGTTCAATTTTTCTAGACGAGCTTTTGCTGTTGGCAAATATCATCCTTACCGTCATAATTCTCAATCACACTTTCTAAAGTAGATTTCGCCTGGAAGTTATCTCCTTTTCCTACGTAAGCATCTGCCATTAGGATAAAACTTTTTGCAACCCAGTAATCATAAGATGAAAACGAATCTGAAACATCAAAAGCAGACTTAATAGCGGCTTCGTATTCTTTATTTTCATACTGCATCAAAGCAACATTATAGCGTGCTTCGGCACCAATAACTGTACGGCTCTTCAATGCCGCTAAATTAAATTCCTTCAGCGCTTCTGCACGCTTACTTTGTTTCAAATATGCTTTACCTGCATAAAGTGATGCATTTGCGATCTCTTCCTCAGATGATTTTTCGTAATTTCTTACTGCATTGGAATAATTCAATGCTTCTTTATAGTCACCGATCTCGAAATAGCTGACCATTAAATTGTTGATCGCATAGCTGTAATTAGATTTATACTCAGAAGTCAATTCTAATTTTTTCAACAGTTGTGTTGCTTCATTATATTTCTTCTGTTTCAAATATAAGCGCGATACACTCACCAAAGTACGTTCTGTATAAGCGCTTGTCCAGTCATTCAAGATAATGTTATAGTCATGTAAGGCCTCATCAGTATGACCTAAAGCAGCATTACTTTCAGCGCGGATAAAACGTGCATATTTCTCTTGAATAGGCTTAGGGAATTTATCAAAATAAGCATTCACGGCTTCAACTGCACCTTGGAAGTTTGATCTTGAGAATAGTGTTGTTGCTGTCGAAAATGTACGGCTATCCTGCTCAGATGTTGTTAAATTTCCAATATTGGTACCAGTAGCATATTTGATATAACCAGTAGCATCACTATTGTCTAAATAGATATTTTCAATAGAACGCATTGCTTGCTTAGCTTCATCCGTTGTTGCATATTGATCCACTACGCGTTGGAAAGTCTTTAAAGCAGCTTCGTTATTATCTTGATTATATTGTACTAAACCGATTGTTACCAAAGCACGAGGTACATAACTGCTACGTGGATATTTCTCCACCATCGTTTGCAGACCTGAAATAGCTTGGTCGGACTGTCCCATTAAGAAATAAGTGTATGGGATCTCAAAAGAAACGTCATCGGCATAATTTGATGTCGGATATTTAGCAATTACAGACTTCAGCGTGGCAATTTTACCTTCATTATTTCCCTGTAGCCCCTGAATGATACCACGTTGGAATAATGCGTAATCTTGACTTGCTGCTTTTCCATTAATCAATCGATCATACTGTTCCATTGCTTTACCGTAGTTCTTTGCTGAGAAATAGGAGTCTCCTAAACGAGCAATAGCATCGTTACGGGTATTCAACTCGATTCCTTTTGAACCACCTGTCGCTAAAAAGCGTTCAAAATAATTTGCAGATGTATTGTAGTTTCCATTTCTAAATGCAGCATATGCTAAAGCATAATTGGCATAGTTGTAAACATCAGTTTTAGCTGCTGCCGGTAGACGTAAAAATTTATTAAAATTGGTTACGGCTTCTCCATATTTACGAACTTCATACATCGCCTCTGCTTTCCAGTAGGTAGCTAACGCATAGATTTCTTCATCATAACGATTTGCTTCAGAACGCATGAATAATGAAATTGCATTTTCAAATGCACGTTCGTTATAATATTCTAAACCTCTATAGTAAGTTACTTTTTGATAAGCGACATTTGCTTCTCTACCTCTTTTCTGAATGGTCTCTAAGATATCAACAGCTTCGCGGTAGTTCTTTGTACTCAATAAAACTTCAGCTAATAAAGTTTTCGCTTCTTCCTGACGTTTTGATTTTGGATAAGTTTTCAGATATTCCTGAGTGGAAGCTAATGCTACTTGATGGAATTCCAATTCGTAAGAAAGCTTAGCATAGTTAAATAATCCTTCTTCTTGTAGATCTTTATCAAAATCTAATTTTGAGGCTTTGAAGAATGCGTTACGTGCTGCTTGCTTATTTCCTTTTTTCAAGAATGAATCTCCCAATGTAATCATCGCACTTTGATAATATGCATCAGGTTCTGTCATTTTTTCCAATTCAGTTATTGCCTTATCATAATCTTTCAATTTGTAAGCGATATAACCGATTTGGTAGCTATCTTGATTATTCTGTGTTTTTCCTTGATCTTGTGCCTGGAACTTATCGTAGTAACTTTTGGATGATTTTAAATCTCCTTTGATAAAGTAGGTCGCCGCCACAATACGGAACAATTCGGTTTCATTCTCCTGTTTCGTGCGTTGCATGATAGGCAAGGCATAATCCAAAACGTCATCGTAACGTTTGTCCAAGAAATACAAAGCTGTAATGTAATAAGGATAACTTGTTTCAAATGTTTTTGAACCATTCAAACGTTCAAACTCATTTAATGCAGTTTTATACTCCGCATCTAAATAACATAAATAAGCGTAGTAATATATTGATGCTTCCTGGTATTCAGACTTTTGATCTTTTAATGTTTCAAAAAGTGGTTTGGCAGCAGTATAATTCTTTGTTGTAAAGTAAGAATATCCCAATTTAAAACGATATTCTAAACTTTCATTACCTGCCAGATTTTTACTATCGATTTTGGTAAACCACTCAATAGCTTTTACATAATCTTTCTTAGCATAGTAAGATTTTCCAATTTGAAAATATGCTGCTTTTGCGTTAGCACTACTTGGATAGTCTTTGATATATTTCAAAAACTGTGCTTCGGCATCTGTTTCCCCCAATTCTAAAGCGCATACAGCTTGATAATAGCGTACATTTTCTTTCAACAGCGTGAGTTCTTCTGTTTCATCCAATTGCAAAGAGGATTTTGTCCGTAACGCTTCTACACGATTAAATTGTTCTGAAGCAGAAGTAAATTTTCCTCTTTCAAACAACTCCATCCCGGACTTGTATGCTTTGTTGATTTGTTGCCATTCTGTTTGCTGTGCTAAAGCTGGTGTCGCCATCAAACTTAGCGCAAACCCTACCTGGTAAATCTTTTTATACATAATATGTGAAATATTTTATATGTTTTTATTTTGTATTGCAAGTACTTAGCTCAAAAAAGCGAAGTAAAATTCATAGTAATATTCAAAGTACTAAATTAAGCCTAAAATAAGGAGTTTTCCTCAAAAGTTATTCACAATTGTTAACATTATCCAAAGTATAACGTATTTAATACAAAAAAAATATGCCTGATTTAAAAATAAAAAATCAGGCATATTGATCTATATCGACAATTAATGCTATCCGCGCTGTCCTGCCAATAGGTAAAGTACAGCCATACGTACTGCTACGCCATTTTCTACTTGATCTAAAATAATAGAGTGCGCGCTATCTGCAACGTCCGAAGTAATCTCTACCCCTCTATTAATAGGTCCTGGATGCATAATTGTTATTTCTTTATCCAATGAATCCAACAGTGTTTTATTCAATCCATACAACATGGTATATTCTCTTAGGGATGGAAAGTAAGCGATATCTTGTCTTTCCAGCTGGATGCGTAACATATTGGCTACGTCACACCAGTTCAAAGCTTTCATTAAGTCATGCTCCACTTTTACTCCTAATGAAGTAATGTATTTAGGAATCAATGTTGTTGGTCCGCACACCATCACTTCAGCTCCCTGTTTTTGTAAACATAGAATATTGGATAGTGCTACACGTGAATGGGTGATATCACCTATTATGGCAACTTTACGTCCTGCGACATCTCCAAAGCGCTCACGAATCGAGAAAGAATCTAACAAAGCTTGAGTCGGGTGTTCATGTGCTCCGTCGCCGGCATTAACAATTTGTGCGTTAACATGCTTACTTAAAAACACACCTGCTCCGGCATAAGGATGACGCATAACAATCATATCAACCTTCATCGCTAAGATATTATTGACGGTATCGATCAATGTCTCACCTTTACTTACAGAAGAAGAGGAGGCCGCAAAATTAACGATATCTGCAGAGAGTCTTTTTTCAGCTAGCTCAAATGATAAACGTGTACGTGTAGAATTTTCAAAGAAGACATTTGCGATTGTAATATCACGAAGTGAAGGAACTTTTTTAATCGGTCTGTTTAAAACTTCTTTAAAGTTACTCGCTGTATTTAAAATTAATTGAATATCAGATTCATTTAAATCTTTTATTCCTAACAAATGACGTGTACTTAATTGTTCAGCTGTTGATGACATTTTTAATGTATTCAGATTTTCTTTATTCTATTTCTTTTCTGTTACCAAGATGATACTATCTTGATTATCCAACTCTTTCCAATTCACAATGACTTCTGAGAATCAATAGAATCCACTTGGATTCCAATGTAATCGGGCTGGATCGGAATCTGTCTCGAAAAACGGCGATCAACCAGAACCAATAGTTCGATACGTTCAGCGCGACCAAATGCTTGGATTGCATCCATTGCAGAACGAATGGTTCGACCAGTCCAAAGGACGTCATCCATTAAAATGACTTTCTTACCTTCTACAATAAAATTAATGTTTGTGCTGTTAGCTAAAATGGGACCATCGTTTCCTTTTCTACGAAAATCATCACGATAAAATGTAATATCCAAATCACCACTTAAAATTGAAGTACCTAACATCTTCTCTAATTCCTTGACAATGCATTTGGCTAAGAAAGTTCCGCGAGGCTGTATACCAATTATAACTGTATTTGAAAAATCTCCATGATTCTCAATCAATTGACGACAAAGTCTTTGAATGGTAATCTGAAATTTTGGTCCATCTAATAAAATCGACTGCTTCATTATATTAGTTGTAACTACTTGATTATGAGTTGTTTTATTTCACTACGTGTCCCAAAATGTGTCCCTAAGGTCTTTGGGTATTTACTTTTTAGCTTTTGCTAGTGCTTTAGCTTGTTGTTCTACTAACTGCAAATCTCGTAAATAATCATCATTATCCCTATTATCTTTTTTATCTTTTTTCACATTACTGATAAATAATTCCTCGTACACTGCTTTACCTGTTTGTTTTGCTGTAGGCGTGTTTACTTTTACTATCTGCTCTATTTTATTGTAATCTATATCCTGTGTAGTTGTAAGTGTATTGGTGTATGCTTTATTATTTTGTTCTATTGTGTATTGCTTAGTAAGTTCTGTTATAAGGTTACCATTAGCTATATATAAAGCATGTGATTGTTCTATCCTATGTATATCTTGCACTAACATTTCTAATATTGTTTCATAACTGTTACCACCAGCTTTACGAATATTAAAATCTTCTTTATAGCCTGTATGTACTACTTTAAAATAATTTAATGCACTTAACAATAATTCTGCATTAGATGTCATCAATTCAATTTCATGTACTCTTTTGAAGTAATCTAATATAGATATGCTTAAAGGTTGTTCCATGGTGTAAATATAAAGCATTATACCATCATTTTAATGGGATATTTATACTTCGTAAATGATATTTACAGACATAATCTTCAATCATCACAAATAAAAAAGCTCCTTAATTAGGAGCTTATATTTTTTAAATTGATGATTTCTATTTCTTTTTAAAGTAACCGACATCTTTACTATCTCCATTATCTTCAGTAATTAAAACTAAGAAATTATCCTCAAAAAATAGGATGTCTTCACAAATTCTCCATCTTGCTGAACAGTAAAAATCTTATTTTCGGAATCATAGGTACCAACAACAACTTCACTTTCACCATCGGAAGTGAACACAATACGAAAGGATTTATCGGTTAACAATGTCATTTCCCCATTTATCTTTTCCGTACTAATATCTCGCTTCACTATCTTTCCATTTTCATAATAATTCGTCCCTGTTTTTTCTAACTTATAAGTTCCAACTAATAGGTTTGAACCTTCGTCTGTACTATTACTGCTCTTAGAGCATGAGAAAGCGGACATTAGAAGTGATAGAATAAAGATGCACTTAATTGATTTTAACATTTTAAAGTAGATTAATTTAATGATTTAATTTCTTTTCAATACAAAAATAGGGATTTTAATCCCTTTCACCAAATAAAGCTATTTCTTTTATTGCACTCATGTCCAAAGCAAAAAAACACAAGCGTAATGAACATGGAATTAATATTTTATCCAAAAATATCCGCAAGCATAGAAAGTTAAAAGGTTGGACAATACAACAGCTTGCAGACAAACTAGACCTAGACTACTCTCAAATTAGCAGGATGGAACGTGGTATAGTTAACTCAAACGTATCTATCATATTCAATATCGCTACTATCTTGGAGATAAAAGCTAAAGACCTCCTAGACGAAGACGATAGCCCGTTTCAATAATATATATGCATTTTATTTAGTTCGTCATATTGCATATTATTGTCTAGTCTTTTCTAGACATAATTAAAATATTAAGCACAAAAAAAAGCCCCAAGATTAAGGGGCTGTGGTGGTAACATATTATTGTAGCAACTAAGCTGTTATTTTCTGCTGTAACATAAATGTAATTTGATTATCTATGTTGTAATTATTATCTCCCCTTACTTCTTTAACAAGGTAAATAATAGGCGTATCTTTATCTATGTCGTGTAACTCATATACTATTGTATTATCATAATGATTTATATTTTTAAACATATATGTTAGCACATTTCTTATTTGATTATGCTTATTTTCTGTTTTAATCTTCTTAACTGATTTCTTCTTAATTATTGAATACTTCCATCTGTTATTAAAGTAGTTGTATATATTTAAGTTTCTTGTGTTTTTTAGTTTTATTGTGAGATGAGCGTGCCAATCACCTGCTTTTGTCTTATCATATCTAATAATATAATATTGTAATGTTATCTTTTTTTCTTTTTTAATAAATGTAATGTATTCCTCTACCTTTTCTTTTAAGCCTAGTAATGTAATATTACCTTGCTTAACATATTTGTCTTGCTGTATAAAGTAGGCGTATTCTAATTGACTAAGAGTGCCCTTAGAATCGAATTTATCTAAAACATATCTATCACAATAATTAAGTGTAACAAAATAATCATAGTCAAATCTGCTCAATGTATTCATCAAATTATATGATATTTTTTATTTGATGGTAATTTTTTATTTGATGGTTGGAATATTTTAGTATTTTTACGCTGTTTCTTCTTCCATCTATTTTTTGATTCTAGTATATTTTGCTTAGCCTGTAGGGGTGTTAACACTGTTACCCTACCTACTTTAATATTTTTTTTCACAACCTTTATTATACTTTCTTTAACTTTATGAGTTAATACTATTTTAATATCATTACTTGTTACCGTAGTGACGTATCTCGTATTATATTTTATTGTTAATTCATCTTTTTTACTATTTTTAATTAGTTTATATATCATATTTTAATTAATTACTATCTACCTATTATTTCAGACCTATCAGAATCAAGTAGATAATAATCAACCTGTTACATGTCTTTTAGAATGTTTTATTTATACATTCATCTATATTTATTATATTAATGTCAAGTCATTTTTTTATACTAATAGAATCAAGAAGTATTTTCCTGACTATTAACTACGCAACTTGTTTAAATAAATATGTTTCTTTTTAATTAATATAATATACAAAAGAGCATTTATCAAGTTCCAACAGCAAACTATTTGCTAACTTATTGATATTGAGACAGATTAATTTCACCTAATTATCTTAAACCAGTTCTTTATATCAATATTTATTCAATTAAGCATATTGGGATATCGGGACATACCTTATTGTTATTAATATTATTGGGATAATCTAATGTATAACACTGAAAATAGGGCTACTGACAAGCTCTATAAAGCATTTAAATATAAAAGTGATAAAGTAATATAGGAGCAGAAAAAAAGGGCTTAAAAGTGCTATATGGGGAGCCGAAAAATTATAGAAAATTTTTTATTAGGTGATTTGAAAGTGCAGTCACTACATATGTGGGCATACAGGAGTACAGGAGGGATTAAGTAGGGGGATACCTAAACATTAACCATGAAAAAAGCCCTCCTAGGGCTTATACATGGTAGTTAAATGTGAGTAAAAGGGGGTTATTACGAGGTTATTTATTGACCTTTGGTCTTGCTGGAAATTTAATCTTTTCAGGCTTATAATCTTTTGCATATGTTCCAAGTTGCTTAACATCTTTGTGACCACTTATTGTAATTATTTGGTTAGCACTATATCCATTGTCCATAAGGAACTTAATACCTGAGTGTTTGGCTGAATAGAGTGTTGTATTAGCGTGTATTAGCGTAGGCGTATTTGATTTTAATTTAGCTTTCTTCAAATTACTGAATAATGCACTAAATGTATTAGCTCTAGATTGTATACTTCCAAATAATTGAGTTACACCATTAGCATCTTTACCAAACAAATAATCTTGTTGGGATACTTCATTTTTACTTAAATAATCCTTTAAAATATCTTGTAATTCTTCTGCAATATCAATTTCATTTTCTTCATTATTTTTCATTATTGATGCAGGGAGAAAGATTGTATTCCTCTCTAAATCAATATATTCTCTTTTTATATTCACTAATGTTTCTATTCTATTTAGTGTAAAAAATTGGAACTCATACATTACACCTAGATAATAATTTGATGTCTTTATTTCATTTATTAACTCTTCAAAATCTTCTATGTTAGTAGCTTTATGCATTACTGTTTTCCCTATTTTTAAGTTTTTAATATTTTTTACAGGGTTTTTAACATCTAATTCTTTGTAATTTGTTAGGTGGTTGTAAAAAGCTATAAAAAACCTGTTGTAATCATTCCTATATTTTTTACTAAATGCTTTTTTAGTGTCTGTTTCTGTGAATAAATAAGTGTAAAAATCTGAAATATTCTCTTTTGTTAATTCTTTTAATCCAATACCATCTCTATTAGTCATTTCTAACCATTTTTCAAACCCATTAACTTTTGAAATGTATTGCAAATAGATTTTTCATTCACAGTATTCTCATTTTGTTTGAAGGTTACGAACTCTCTCATCAATTCAACAATTGACTTATCCATGTCACCAACAACAAAATAAGGTTTATCATTATTTATGTTAAATATTCTAGTTGCTAAGTCAAGATTTAATCTTTCAATCCTTTTTTTTGCTAATGCTTCCCTTTCTTTTATGTTTTTTAATATTGCACCATCTGCATTAATTTTCTTCTTACCCTCTCTATCTAATGCAAAAAGGTGATATCATTCAAACCATCAGAGTAATAATATTTAGCCTGTTTACCCTTATTATTAGTATATTTAAAGCATACTTTCCAAAGACCTGTTCTTTTTTCTTTAATTAAATAAGGGTTTCCTATTTTATTAACTTCATTCTCCATCCTCATAATCAAATAGTTATATTATATTTATACACATTCACTATGTGTCCCTAAATGTGTCCCTTACCCCTGTTTTTAGTGC
Source organism: Sphingobacterium sp. IITKGP-BTPF85 (assembly GCF_001006065.1). Classification (NCBI taxonomy): domain Bacteria; kingdom Pseudomonadati; phylum Bacteroidota; class Sphingobacteriia; order Sphingobacteriales; family Sphingobacteriaceae; genus Sphingobacterium; species Sphingobacterium sp. IITKGP-BTPF85. Next base: position 25,983 of record NZ_ASZT02000031.1, on the reverse strand, counting down.
TATTTTAGTATGTTTACCAGGAGCAATAACACCTTTAAAGTGCCTCAAAGATAGATAAAATAGTTGAATGAAGTCGACTGTTTCATTAAGGGAATGTTTAAGCAAACGTACCACTTTTTTTGAAAAAATCCGAATAAAAGATGAATTTAATATATCCAACGTCCCTAATCTTTATTCAATCGGAGATGCTTTCTTTTTATTGATCAACCAATATACAGGAAGTCCTAAAATAATAAGAATAAATCCTGGCCAGGTATACTGTGGTTTATACAGGATGAGCAAAATACAGAAAGTGGCGCCAATAACAAGATAAATAACCGGAACAATGGGATAACCCGCAGTTTTATAAGGGCGATCCAATGTTGGTGCTTTAAATCTTAACCAAATAACGGCAAACACCGTGATCATGTAGAAAAGCACAATAACAAAGGATATCATATCGAGCAAATCGCCATACTGACCACTTAAACATAGCAAGGATGCCCATATACCTTGCAACCATAAAGAGCGCTCGGGAACTTCATACTTATTATTGGGGATTGCTTGTTTCAAGAACAGTCCATCTTTAGCCATACGCTGAAATACTCTTGCGCCGGATAACACAATACCGTTGACACAACCAAATGTGGATATCATGACTAAAATGGCCATAATGATCGTACCTGTTTCCCCTAAAATTTTATGTGCTGTTGCTACTGCAACCCGATCATTGACTGCAAATGCAATTTCATCTCTGCTTAAAGCGGCAAGATAAACATAGTTACATAGCAGATACAATACCATAACTAAAGAAGTTCCAATCACCATTGCACGTACGACGTTGCGTTTTGGATTTTCAATTTCTCCTGCTATAAATGTTACATTTTCCCAGGCTACACTGCTAAAAACCGATCCAACCATTGCCGCCGCTATACCTCCTAAAAGGATACCACCACTGATATCCGTCCAACCAAGGCCTTTTAAATTTTGATAGGAACTTAATCCATAACTTAAATTTTCTGAAAAATGATTCTCTTTAATCATAAATATACCACCTATGATCAACAGAATTAATGCAATTATTTTTGATGATGTAAAAAAAGACTGAATCATTTTACCACTTCGCACTCCCTTCGTATTAATAAAGGTGAGGGCTAAAATAATGAACATGGCTAATACCTGAATCCAGGTGATCTTAAATGATCCATTTTCATATAAGGGAGGGGCATTATTAAGTTCAGGAATGAGATAGGCTGTAAATTTACCGAATGCCACAGCGACCGCAGCAATAGTTCCTGTCTGAATGACGGTAAAGAGACTCCAACCATATAGGAAGCCCGTCATTTTTCCAAAAACTTCCGTTAAATAGGTATATTGACCTCCTGCTTTTGGAAATAAAGCTGATAACTCACCATAACAGATTGCCGCCGATACAGTCATTATTGCAGTAATAATCCAAACAATAATCACCCACCATCCGGAACCCAATTGCCGCATCATGTCCGATGAAACAATAAAAATACCGCTTCCAATCATTGATCCCATTACAATCATAATGGCATCCCAAAGTTTGAGTTGTCGATTCATATATTTTAGGTTGGTTACCTGACAACAAACTTACAAATATTCCTGAAAAACAACAGGTTGTCGAAAAATAAAAAATGCCTTCATTTCTAACTAAAATAGAAATGAAGGCATAACAGTTTTGCGTATATTTAAACGCTTTATTAAAGTGAATTTTAGTCCTATCCAAAGAACTTAGATGGATCAAAACCATGTTCTTTCAAAACATCGTCGGGCACACCTGTCCACACTCCTGGTGTGTTTCCTTTAAAACCGATAGCCTTTACACCGATTTCACTGGTATAAAATCCAGAAGAAGTTAGGTTACGCATCAGCGAGAAAAAAGCAACTCCTTGTTGCATTTCAGGTCTTGCTAATTCGGGATATGCAATATCATCTACAATCGCCAATTGCTCCTGTTGTTTACAGTTTACAAACGCTTGTCCATATCTCTTTTGACTGTGTACATCCAGCCATTTCAATCCGCCACGCATTGGAATTTTATTATCTGGTAAATCTTTTACAATGAACTCGATAAAATCTGGTACTCCAGCATCTGTAGCACTTCCTGAAGATGCATCCTTTGGTATGATGATATCTGCTAAAACAGTTATTGTTGCAAACTCATGTTCATTAAAGAATTTTTCTTCTTGTAATGCTTTAGTACGTTCATATTCAAAATCCTGAATTCCGGGGATTCTGTCTGCTGCATCTGCAACAGCAATTTTACTATTATCGGTTTTACAGGAGCCTGCCAATAGACCAGTCCCAGCAGCGATCAGCCCTAATGCTTTTAGTGATTCTCTTCTATTCATGAGTTCTAGCTATTTAAATTTTTCTTTTCCTGTAAAATATATTCTGCTGTACGCATTGACAGGGCCAGGATAGTCCAAGTCAAATTTTTATCACCCTGTTGTACAAATGGCCCGGCATCTACAACAAACAGATTTTTACAATCATGTGCTTGCCCCCATTTGTTCAGAGCTGAAGTTTTAGGATCATTTCCCATACGTGTGGTGCCACCTTCGTGGATAATTTTTCCTGGTGCTTCTAAACCATACAATGTATCTGCTCCCGGAATCTTTGAGGTTATCACAGCTCCCATTTCGTGCATAACAGACTGAAATGTTTCTTGCATATGCTTTGCCTGTGCAATCTCCTCGTTTGCCCATTTATAATGGAAGCGCAAGACGGGTATTCCAAATTTATCGACTTTATTGGGGTCTATTTCACAATAATTATCTATTCTGGCTAATGCCGTTCCTCTTCCTGCCATACCTACATTAGCACCGTAAAAACTGTTATAATCCTGTTTTAAAGATTCTCCATATCCACCTAATGGCTTTTGCTTACCATCAGGACCTTTTGCATTGTTATTTACATTGGGCACCCAGTTTAAAAAACCATAAGAAGGCATGTGTAAACCTCCTCCATACTCAATATGATAGCCACGAGGAAAATTAAGCTTCTTATTATCTTCCCACCATGGTGAGTAGATATGTACGCTTCCAACTCCATCTTCATTATAGCGTTTACGGTCTAACAATTGTGGTAAAAACCGGAGAGACTTGCTCCCGTTGAATCATGAAGATATTTCCCGACTACACCACTACTATTTCCGACACCACCTGGATGTGCTTTAGATTTTGAGTTCAGCATAATTCGTGCGCTCTCACATGCACTAGCTCCTAAAATAACCGTTTTACCTTTAACCGCGTATTCCTGTAAATCTTTGGTATCAACGTATGAAACTCCAATGGCAATTCCTTCATCATTGGTCAATACTTCACGAACCATTGCATTATCAATAACTTTTAGATTTCCGGTTTTTATTGCTGGTATTACTAAACAGGAAGATGACGAAAAATCGCCATATACTTTACAGGCACGTCCACACTGACCACAATAAAAACATGTACCTCTACCTTTTATTTCTTTGGATACTTCTGTTAATACTGCTCCACGTCCTGGAATAACGGGCACGCCGGCTTTCTTCGCTCCTTTAGCAATATAAAGTTCATTTAACCGTGGCTTTGGTGGTTTCATAAAGATTCCATCAGGTTCGTTATGAATGCCTTCTACAGTTCCATAAACACCGATCATGCGATCTACACGGTCGTAAAAAGGTTTAACTTCATCATAGGTAATTGGCCATGCATCAGTAACACCATCTTTAGGTTTGAAATCATCGGGCCCCATGCGCAATGATATTCTGCCCCAGTGGTTGGTACGACCGCCTAACATACGGGCACGAAACCATTCAAATTCAGTACCTCCTACTTTACTATAAGGCTCTCCTTCAAGTTGCCATCCTCCGTATGCGGCATCAAAGTCGCCAAAAGGACGGGTCGTCGAGGCACCGCGTCGGGAGATTCCCAAGGCCAGCGTAGCTGTTGAGAATCTTTTGCCGGGTCATAAAAAGGACCAGCTTCCAACATCAGCACTTTAAGGCCTGCATTGGCAAGTATATAACCCGCCATACCACCACCGGCTCCCGAACCGACGACAATAGCATCATAGACTTCTGTACTTTCCTTTATTTGATAATTTACCATAATCAATTTTTAATTTTCTTAGAAGCCGTTTATCTTACGATTGAAAAAAATAAAACAACATGCACTTCAAATCTGTTTGGTTATAATTAATTGTATAGATGAAAGGACAAATTAGGTAAAATTACTCAAAATCACAAAACCGTTTTATCGTTTTAGCGCTTTGTAAACAAGCCTTTACAATTACCCTCCCATCATCCCCTTTTTATAACCATAAACCATATCAAGACTAAAATAAAGTTAGTATAAAGGTGCAGTTAAGAAAATGACTTTTTAAAATGTCAGTATTAATGCTTGTTCATTCAAATATTTTTAATCTTGTAAAAAAATACCTCCATGGTCGATCACTTGTTCTAGTAGCTGTCTGCTAACAAAAATAATAGAGAAAAAAAGAGGGGCTTACAAAATTGCAAGCCCCTCTTTTTTTCTACTAATCCATTATATTCCAAACTGCTTTTTATAATTTTCTTCAAGCTGTTGTATTTCTTGTAGTAATTTCGTCTCTTTTGTCTGAGATAAAATACTCTTATAAACACCCAGTGTTCTTAAAGCAGTTTCAATATTTGAATATTCCAATTCTGGTTTTGTCTGCGCAATAGCATTATAATAAGACATATTTTGAGTTAAGAACTGCAAATTACGCTTAACAATGTCGTTTGCTTTTTGAGTTTCACCGACACTGTATAAAACATTAATGATCGGTGTATAGTTTAAAACATCGCGCATCAAGAAAACACGTTTCGGCATTTTGTCGTACACTAACAAAGCGATTTCTTTCGCTTCTTTCTCTTTTCCTTGTTCCAAGAGCTGTGTTGCAGTACTTCCCGTTATTGAGTTGACAATTAAACCAATCATACGGTATGATTCTGGATCCAAGTAAGGTGATGTTGCCATATTTCCCCAAGCATACTTCTTGGTAATATCAGTATAAGCAGCTTCAGTATTTACAAGCGCTCCTGCATTTTCTTTTGCAACCTGAATAGGCATCAAACGATATGCAAAACCTTCCTGCACTAGGTACTTGTCTAGACCTAAGTAATTATCATTTGGAACTGTAGCGGCAAAGTAAATAGGTCGTTTCCAATTGTTATCTGCTAAAATAGATAAGATCGACAGTTCGGCTCTGGTTACATAATTCTTATTATAAGTCCATGCTAAAGTATCTGGAATCGTATTTTCCCATTCCTTTGGTACTGTTTTATTTTGGATAACCGCATTTCTATCTACCGCTAAAGCAAGATTTTTAGTTGGTAAGAAGTTCTCAAATTCACCAGAGTTCAGCTGTGCCTTATTTTTAGCATCATCCGAAAGCATAAACTGTAAAACTAAATTTAAATCAGCATGTCCTGGAATTTGAACATCTTGAAAGTACATCACATCACGCACTCCTTTTTTAAATTTCTCTTTATCAATATTGATCGGTAACGCATCAGCATCATTTGCCTTTTTCTGCATTTGAGCCATATACCAATCGGCACTTAACAAACTTAAGTTTACGACACGTACATCTGTTCGTATACCTTCCACTTCCTGTGCATACCACAATGGATAAGTGTCGTTATCCCCGTAAGTGAATAAAATAGCATTAGGAGCACAAGATTCTAAGTAATCTTTAGCTAGATCACGCGCCGTTAATTTATGTGAACGATCGTGATCATCCCAGTTTTCTTTTGCTAATAAAACGGGTGCTGCAAGTAAACAAACCACTGTCGTAAGTCCTGCCGCTGTTTTAGGATTCATTTTCTTACCTAAGAAATCTGCTATCGCAAAAACCCCTAATCCAATCCAGATGGCAAATGCATAGAACGATCCAGCATAGGCATAATCACGTTCACGTGGTTGTAAAGGACTTTGATTTAAATAAAGAACAATTGCTAAGCCTGTAAAGAAAAATAACAATCCAACAACACCAGCATCTTTTTGTCTTTTACCAAAGTGCCAGAAAGCACCTATCAATCCTATAATTAGCGGTAAGAAGAAATACTTGTTATTTGATGGATCGGTATTTAAAGAGTCAGGAAGCGCATCTTGTCCACCGACCAACATTTGATCGATCGGTTTAATTCCAGAGATCCAGTTTCCTTCTGTAAAAGTGCCGTGTCCTTGCTGATCATTTTGACGACCTGCAAAATTCCAAAGGAAATAACGACCGTACATATGACCGATCTGGTAATTAAAGAAGAATTTTAAGTTATCACCAAATGTTGGAGACTGTCCTTCACCTAATCTTAAATAGTCCTGATAATAGCCAGGATGACCATCTCTATTACTATACACACGAGGGAATAAAACTTCTTTATCGTATTGGTAAGTAGATCCTGTCTGGATTTTTGTATACTTATCTTTATCTTTCTGTAAGAATAGGTAGGTTCTACTCCTGTAACTTTAGAATCAAAGTTAGGACCTTTAAATAATGGCTCACTAGCATATTGCTCACGTCCTAGATAACTTAAGAAAGTAAAGGCATTTTCTGGATCACTATTATTTAACGTTGGATTTGCTTTTGCACGGATCATAATCATGGCAAATGAGCTGTATCCGAAAATAATAAAAGAAGCACTGATCATTACGATATTTAAGATCGGTTTTACTTTTTTGATCGAATACCAAATACCATAAGCTAATAATGCCACCAATAACACAACAAAAAATGTGAATCCTGATCCAAATCCCAATCCTAATGTATTGACGAAGAATAAATCAAAATAAGCCGCGAATTTAACCGAGTACTGAATGATACCCCATAAGATCACCGCTAAAACCACTACTCCTAATAAGAATGATTGAATAGCTCCTTTGCTTGTAATTGTCTTTGCTCTCTTAAAGTAAATAACAACTGCAATAGCAGGGATAACAAGTAAGTTTAATAAGTGAACGCCTATGGAAAGTCCCATTACGTAAGCGATAAAAATCAACCAACGGTCAGCACCAGGTTCATCTGCATGGTTTTCCCATTTTAGAATACCCCAAAATACGACAGCTGTACATAAAGAAGACATGGCATATACTTCGGATTCTACTGCTGAGAACCAGAATGTATCTGAGAATGCATATGCTAAAGCTCCTACCAATCCCGATCCGAAGATCTTGATCAAATCTACACTTGAATATGTTCCATCTACAGATTTTGTGACCACTTTTCGAGCTAATGCTGTAATGGTCCAGAATAAAAACAAAATGGTAATACCACTGCATACTCCAGATCCCACATTCATCCAAAAAGCAATTCTTGTAACATCTCCCCCTGCAAGGTTCGAGAATATATTTTGAATCATCAAAAATAACGGAGCACCTGGTTGGTGAACCACCTGCATTTTATATGCTGAAGCGATAAACTCACCGCAGTCCCACCAACTCGTTGACCTTTCTGCGGTTAACATATAAGTGACGGTAGCAATAATTGCGCAGGCCCACCCTAAAACATTGTTAATTTTAGTATAGTTCATATAATTATACTGTATAAAGATTATAATACGTTCCGAAAATAAGGATATTTAATAAGAAACGAATAAATTATATTTTTTTATACGCTTAAACTCAAATTTGTTACTGCCAGATAGGCTCTGTACTAGGCCAAGAACTGGTCTTTCAGAATAAATTAAAAAATTATTAGCCTGAGAATCAATTAAAAGGCATTTACCGTTCATTTTATTTGCAGAAATAAAAAAGTGCCGTATATTTGCATCATCAAAAGTGACCAACACGCTTCCATAGTGTTACACTTTTGAGAATGTTTGCCCGATAGTATAAGGGTAGTACGACAGTTTTTGGTACTGTTTGTCTTGGTTCGAATCCAGGTCGGGCAACATTAAAAAAGGCTTACTTCGGTAAGCCTTTTTTGTTTTAATACATTTTCAAAAATACTTTCATGATGTATTAATCCAATCCTGTCTAAAGGGAGTATGTCCATAATGTATACTACACCAAAAAGATAGTTCTCAATAAATATTTCCACCAGTAGTAAATATGACACCTGTTAGTAGATACTATTCAAAAGAGGTTATCATACATTATACACCTTGGGATAAGATTTTGAAATTCTACACTTGTTTAACACTAAAAATATCGTGGGTAACAGTCGAACTATTATAATAACAAAATTATGCAATCTGCTTGACTTTTACTTTTTCCTGCTCATAATGAGGCATTATTTAAATTTTTACATTTTTTTTTCGATTGAAATTTTGAAATTAAAAACATTTATCTAACTTTGCACCATCGAAAGGATAAAGGTTGACATGTCAATCGAATCTATAAGATAGATTGCTCGATAGTATAAGGGTAGTACGACAGTTTTTGGTACTGTTTGTCTTGGTTCGAATCCAGGTCGAGCAACTTTAAAAAGAAAAAAATGGATTGTTATAAAAACAATCCTTTTTTTTAAGTCATTAGAAAGTAATTGGCAACATACAAACAGAAAATTCTATTCTAATCCACTATATCAAAAATAAAAAACCATGCCTTTGCAATTCAACACGGTTAAGTTATTCGCCGGTTCTGGCACTACAGAATTAGCAGAAAAAATCGCTACCTCCTACGGGAAACCTCTAGGAGATAAAACGTTATCTCGTTTTAGCGATGGAGAAATCCAACCTTTTTACAATGAATCAGTTCGTGGAAGCGATGTATTTATTGTTCAATCAACAAATCAACCAACAGACAATTTATTTGAATTATTGTTGATGATTGATGCAGCAAAGCGTGCTTCAGCCCATTACATTACTGCTGTAGTTCCTTATTTCGGTTTTGCACGTCAGGATCGTAAAGACAAACCACGCGTAGCCATTGGCGCTAAAATGATTGCTAATTTAATTACCGCAGCAGGTGCACACCGCATCATGACAATGGATCTACATGCGGCGCAAATCCAAGGTTTCTTCGATATTCCTGTTGATCACTTAGACGGTTCGATTATCTTTGTTCCTTACATCAAATCATTAAATCTTCCTAACTTAACGATTGCATCTCCAGACATGGGTGGTTCTTACCGCGCACGTACATTTGCAAAATTCTTCAATGCAGAAGTAATCATCTGCGACAAACGTCGTAAACGTGCCAACGAAATTGAATCAATGTCTATCATTGGTGATGTTACTGGTCAAGACGTTGTTTTGATTGACGACATCTGTGATACTGCAGGTACATTATCAAAAGCTGCAGCATTGATCATGGAAAGCGGTGCTAAATCTGTAAGAGCAGTATGTACACATGCTGTATTATCAGGTAAAGCTTACGAAACAATTGAGAACTCTGTATTGTCTGAAATGATTGTTACTGATACCATTCAATTGGATCCAGAAAAAATGAAACAGTCGACTAAAATTAGAGTGTTATCTACTGCAGAATTATTTGGAAAAGCAATTAAGAATGTTAACCAACACGGTTCTATCTCTGATTTATTCGAAGTTGAATAAGTTAACCACTTAGAATTCAAAACATATATAAACCTTTCTCTTTATGGAGGAAGGTTTGTTATAATATTAGCAATTACAATAACATTATAACAAAAAAAACATATCTTTGCACCTTAAAATTTAATCAAATTAAAGATGAAATCAATTGCTATTAGCGGTTCTGTAAGACAGAGCGTAGGGAAAAGAGATGCGAAAGAATTGCGTTACGAAGGTAATATTCCTGCAGTTCTTTATGGTGGTTCTACACAAACTCACCTTTCTGTATCCGCAGCTGATTTGAAAGCAGTACTTTACACTCCAGAGGTTATCTTCATTGAATTAAACCTTGATGGAAAAACTGTAAAGGCTATCGTTCAAGACGCTCAATTCCACCCATTAACTGACTTAGTTACTCACGTTGACTTTTTAGAGTTGAATGATGAGAAAGAAGTTACGTTAAATATCCCTGTAACATTAACTGGTACTTCTCCAGGTGTTAAATTAGGAGGTAAATTAGTTCAAAAATTACGTAAATTACGTGTTAAAGCTTTACCTGGAAACTTACCTCAAGAAATTGCAGTTCCTATGGAATCTTTAGAAGTTGGTAAATCTTTCCGCGTAGCTCAAGTAGTTTTAGAAAACGCTAAAGTTTTAAACAACTCTGACGATACGATCGTATCTGTTATCATGTCACGTGCTTTACGTCAAGCAGAAACAGAAGCTGCGAAAGCAACTAAAGGTGGTAAAAAATAATCTTTCGGGATTTATTAAACAGCTTATTAAAAGGCATCGAATTATCGATGCCTTTTTTTGTTAAGAAAAGTTTAGGGAATTAATTCTTAACACCATCTTAACATTGAATTTATCACGAATTAACAGTGTATCATTACTTTTGAGATCATCTTCAGGTCTCGACTTGTTTTATAAAAGTAATGAAAAAACACATTTTTGGATATCCTCAGATATTCCTGTTCTCCATCCTTATTTTGATTCAAAGTTGTGCTGATTCCGATCATGCGATCAAAATGAAAGGTTCAGACACCGAAGTGAACTTAGCTGTTAATCTTGCAGAAGAGTTCTCTAAGGAAAACGCTGATTTCAGTATAGCTATCTCCGGTGGAGGTTCAGGTCTAGGTATCACTGCTCTCCTCAATGGGCAGGCTGATATTGCAAATTCCTCACGCCCACTTACAGAGGACGAGATTGATCTCTTCAAAGAAAAAAATATTCCTTTAAGAACGGTTGTGTTTGCGGAAGATGCTACGGCATTTGTGGTGAATAAAGACAATCCTATTGACTCCATCAACCTAAAAGATCTAGCAGAAATTTTAGATGGTACACAGGATTCATGGTCTAAATTGTCAAATAGCAATTTACCGATCACCATCTACGGAAGACAGAGTAGTTCTGGAACTTATTCTTTTGTCAAGAAAAAATTAAAAATCAAATTCAGTCAAGCAGCGAAGGAGATGACTGGTAATTCGCAGATTTTAGAAAGCGTAAAACTGGATAAATCTGGTATTGGGTATGTTGGCGCAGGTTATATATCTCAAAACACCAATGTTCAGCAAGGAATCAAAGTTTTAAAAATCATTGATAAAACGAATACAGCTGTATCGCCATTAGACCAAGAGGCCATCCGTCAAAATCGATACTACTTCCAGCGTCCGTTATTCCAATTTATTCCGGAATCATCATGGGAAAAGTAGAACCTTTCATTTCATTTGAAAAAAATACGAAAGGCAAAGCTTTAATCGAATCGTCGGGGTATTACGTTATTCATTAATAAAGGTTATGAAGTATAAAAATAGAATTTTAATTGATCGTGTCGCCCAGCACACTTTCAAATTGACAGGATATCTTGTGTTAGCACTTTTAGGTGGTATCTTCGGAATGTTACTCTACAATGCTATTTCTTTCTTTTTAGAAGTAAAACCATTGGATTTCCTAACGGGACGTGAATGGAACCCTACAGCTGCAATTCCTACCTATGGTATTTTACCATTGATCGTGAGTACAACAATTGTTGCATTTGGCGCTATGGTAATTGCGATCCCTTTGGGAATTGGTACAGCAGCTTACATTTCGGAATATGCAAGTCCTAAAGTTAAAAATATATTGAAACCCTTAATCGAAATGCTTGCTGCTATTCCTTCTGTTGTCATTGGTTTCTTAGGAATTGTATTGGTAGGACCCAAAATAGCATCGCTTACAGATCTTCCAAATGGACTAAATGCTTTAAACGGTTCTCTTTTACTTGCTATTATGGCATTACCAACCATCATCACAATTTCTGAAGATGCCATCCATGCTATTCCAAAAACATATCGCGAAGGTAGCTATGCACTTGGCGCAAGTAAGTGGCAAACGTTGATCAAAATTACTATTCCAGCAGCAGCTCCCGGAATCATTGCAGCCGTTATGCTCGGACTTGGAAGAGCCATCGGTGAAACCATGACGGTATTAATGGCGACTGGCAATGCCGCACTTTTTCCTGAGGATTTCTTTGATTCGGTCAAAACCATTACAGCAACAATTGCTATAGAAATGGGGGAAGTGCCTTTTCAGACAACACATTACTTTGCTTTATTTGCCATCGCAATTGTATTGTTCTTCATGACTTTAATAGCCAATCTGGTTGGTGAATATTTTATTAATCGTTTTAGAAAATATCATGCGGCTTAATTTTAAAAAAATAACTCCCATTATTGAATGGGGTTCATTATTGCTTTCTACTGGATTAGTCTGTTTTTTCCTTATTGTCATCCTTTACGAAATTTTTTCAAAAGGCTGGTCTGCGATCTCGTGGTCTTTCATCACTGAATTACCAACCGATGGTATGACTAAAGGTGGCGTGCTTTCGCCAATAATCGGAACAGTTATCTTGACATTGATAACGGCGCTATTTTCAATTCCTTTTGGTGTCTGCTGTGCGATCTACTTAAATGAATATGCCAAAAATACATGGCTGACACGTACCATCAGAGCTTCTATCCGTAACTTATCAGGTGTACCATCGATCATCTATGGTTTATTCGGATTAGCATTATTTGTGCAGGGCCTACATTTTGGAACTTCACTTTTATCTGCTGGTTTGACATTGGGGCTTTTATCCTTGCCCTATATCATAACGACAACGGAAGAGGCCTTACTACGTATTCCTGCGAGTATGCGTGAAGCGGCACTTGCTGTAGGGGCTACAAAATTTGAATCGATTAAAGATGTTGTGCTTCCGGCTTCATTGCCCGGTATCCTCACGGGTGTTGTTTTAACATTATCGCGGGCGGCAGGTGAAACAGCTCCAATTTTGTTTACTGGTGTTGCATTCTACATCACAGATGTGTCTGTTAACACTAGTCAGGAATTTATGGCTTTGCCTTATCACCTTTACATGCTGTCGACACAGCATCAATCTATAGAAGAAGTGCGTCCATTGGCTTATGGAACTGCACTCGTACTTATTATCGTGGTTTTCTTAATGAATTTAACCGCATTTTACATTCGTTATAAATACAGAAAAAATGACCAATAATTTATATACCAAAGATCTGAATATCTGGTTTGGTTCTAAACATGTTTTAAAGGGAATTGATATTGAGTTTCCTGAGAAAAAAGTAACGGCATTGATCGGTCCTTCCGGATGTGGGAAAAGTACTTTACTTCGCTCCTTTAACCGCATGCATGACCTCGTTCCTGATGCTAGAATTGAAGGAACTGTCAGTATCGACGGTCAAAATATTTATGAAAAAGGTATCTCGGTTACGGATATACGCAAGAGAATCGGCATGGTTTTCCAAAAAGCGAACCCATTTCCAAAAAGTATCCAGGAAAATATCGCTTACGGTCTGAAGATGAACAATCTAGATGCAAGTCCTGCTGTTATTCAAAAAGCTCTTGAAGAGGTGTATCTGTGGGATGAGGTGAAAGATGATCTTAAAAAACCGGCAACCCGTTTATCTGGTGGACAGCAACAACGTCTGTGTATTGCCCGTGCAGTTGCACTTCGTCCTGATGTTATTTTAATGGACGAACCTTGTTCGGCTTTGGATCCGGTTAGTACCCTAAAAATAGAGGAACTGATCCATCAGTTAAAAGAACAGTATACGATTGTTATTGTGACACATAATATGCAACAGGCACAACGTGTGGCTGATAAAACGATCTTCATGTATCTGGGTGAAGTGAAGGAAGAGGGTGCTACTTATGATATCTTTAACAATCCGCAACATGAAATTACGAAAAACTATATTAGCGGACACTTTGGATAAGAACTGAGTGTGCTATTTTGTTTGTTAAAGCATGGAAGAACTATTGTATATGAAAAGGTTTCCTTACTTTTGCAGGCTAAGTATTAAACAATGAATTATCTTATCGTAGGATTGGGCAATATCGGAAGGGAATATGCCGACACACGTCATAATATCGGTTTTATGGTCGCAGATCAACTTGTTAAGGAAGCTAACGCTTCTTTTTCAACGTTAAAACTTGCGTCATATGCGGAGTATAAGCAACGGGGCCATAATGTATATGTAATTAAACCGACTACTTATATGAACTTAAGCGGTAAGGCTATGAATTATTACATGCAACTGCTGAAAGTTCCTATCGAAAATACGCTGGTTATTGTGGATGATCTTGCTATTCCTTTTGGATCCTTACGTATCAAGCCTAAGGGCTCTGCTGCCGGACATAATGGTTTAAAGTCTATTGAAGCACTATGTGGCGGGCAGGCATACCCGCGTCTGCGTTTTGGAATTGGTGATAATTATACCAAAGGCAGACAGGTGGATTATGTGCTTGGGCCATTTGATCCTGAAGAGCAAAAAGAACTGCCACAGCTTATCGATCATGCTGTAAAGATGATCAATAGCTTTGTCAATATCGGTATTGAACTGACCATGACCAATCTGAACACAAAATAAAACAAAGCCGTTAACCTGTTAACGGCTTTGTTTCTTTTATAAAGCGATGCTCAAAAAGCGCAAACGTTTGATATTCGAAAGCCTGGTTTTAATTTAAAATGATTTTCTACCTTTAAGCAGACTTAAATCAATATAAAACCGACTAAAGCATGTTTTATTTCCAAAAAACAAAGCAGAAATGTCTTACTGTATTAGCCATTTTATTGCTTTCTCATCAGGTAGAGGCCCAGGATTCGCGTTATTCTATTATACCGAAACCAAGTGAGCTAACTGCTCAAAATGGAGCGTTTTCTTTAACCTCCAATACCAAGATATTCATCAATAAGGAAAATCGATCTGAAATACAGGAACTGGCAGGTTTAATAAAAATTGCTACAGGTTTTGATCTTAAAATAGAACAGGAAAATACCGGTAAAAAAGGGATACACTTTGTTTTGGACAAGGGCTTAAAAAACAGTTCAGCAGAGGGCTATACGCTGGATGTTAAATCGGATAATATTGTTGTGAAAGCTAGAACTGCCACAGGTTTGTATTATGGTGCCCAAACGCTCAGACAGCTGTTACCAAGTGCTATTGAAAGTCAATCTACTATAAATACGATTCAGTGGTCTATTCCCAACGTGTCGGTAAGTGATGCTCCAAGGTACAACTGGCGTGGCTATATGCAAGATGTAAGCCGGACATTTTATAGCGTGGATGTGATCAAAAAATATCTGGATGTAATGGCACTCTATAAACTGAATACTTTTCACTGGCATCTAACTGACGATCAGGGTTGGCGCATAGAGATCAAAAATATCCTAAACTAACATCTGAAAAAGCAACAATTTTCCACCATACAACTCACCAACCTGCTGAAAGGAGTGGTTTCTACACTCAGGAGCAAATTAAGGATGTTGTGGCTTATGCCAAAGCAAGACATATCACGATTGTTCCTGAGATTGATGTTCCGGGACACTCCTGGCCAACGATTTTGGTATATCCGGAACTCGGCGTTAATAATAATAGCTACCCCAATCATGTATTTCCTTTTCTCTCTTCTTGGGGATACTGGGGAAATCAATTTACACCGAATACTTTAGACCCAACAAAAGAAGCTGTTTATAAATTTCTTGATGATGTATTTACGGAAGTTACCGCATTATTTCCAGGCCAATACATACATTTCGGTGGTGATGAGGTACGACACGACCTATGGGAAAAGGAACAACACGTGATCGACTTCATGAAAAAGAATAATATTAAAACGGTTACTGAATTACAGAGTTACTTTGTGACCCGCGTTTCTAAAATTATCACGAGTAAAGGGAGAAAACCATTGGGATGGAATGATATCTTGACAGATGTTAAAAATCTACCTAAAGAAACAGCTATTATGAGCTGGCTCGGAGCTGATGCGATCAAAAAGGCTGTAGAAAATGGATTTGAAAGTGTAACAACGCCAACTGATCCTTTGTATTTTGATATTACACAAGCAGATCGAAATGACGGTACTATGAGTGATCTAGCCTACGGTAATATCAATACGCTTGAAAAAGTATACGAGTATGATCCGAGTAAAGGATTAACTAAAGATGAGGAAAAACTGGTGTTAGGTGTACAGGCTAATCAATGGACTGCATTAACACAAGAACTAAAGGATATGAATATCCATAACTTCCCGCGCTTACTGGCACTAGCTGAGACGGGATGGACAGTGAAGAATAAAAAAGATTTTGCAGATTTTACAGCCCGATTGGAAAAACATTCTGATCGATTGGACGAACTGAAGTCGACTACTATAAAAAGGGCGGTTTTACGGTAGCTAAATGGAGTCCTGCAACAGTTACTGAAGAGTTTAAAGAAATGACAATTGATATGACTAAAAAGGTGTATACTACAGGTCGTGTGCAGGCGGGCTTCCTCTTTACAGCAGGTAAAACTTTTTGGAAATAGATGGTGTCGAACTTTTGGAAAATGGTCAGGTGATCAGCGCAGACAAACATCACGCATTAGCAGATAAATTTAGAGGGACAAATAAGATTAAACCTTTCTTCTTCAATTTTGAAGTGAGACAGTACAATCCGAATGCAAAATATACAATCAGAGCGCAAGTTAGAAGTGTAGGCGGTACTGATTCAAATGGCAACTTTACTTTTAACCTAAGTCCTTATCAACCCTTCACGGTAGCTGAACCGAGATAAAAATTCTTTCACAAAAAATCCTCAAAATTTATGGATTTTGAGGATTTTAATCATTTTATCTAGCTCTTGATTGCATTCTATCGTGTTTAGCTTTACTTATTGCCATAACTAGCCCGTCAGTACCTACATGTTCAAGTTCTTTACCATCCACTTTTATTTTTGACACTTTTTGATTTGGATTAACAATTGAATAGGAATGTATACTATTTTCAGGAATAGATGTGAAATAATTCAAAGAAACCTCCTGATTATCTACCATGTAGCTATATTTTTTAGAAAAATCAATTTCGGACTTCTTTATTTTCCCAGACCCTAGAACCATAACTTCATTAGTTTTAGACTCTTCAGATACCTGATTATTTTTACTTCCAGCCTTGGTGACAATCAAAATTACGCCATTAGCACCTCTAGCACCATAAAGAGCTTGAGCAGAAGCATCTTTTAATACAGTTATACTTTCTATATTATCGGGCTTTATTGTATTGATATCGCCCTCATAGATTTTACCATCAAGTACATATAATGGTGGAAGCTTATTCGATTTACCAAATATAATGCGTACTGAAGTATCTCTTAAAGCTTTTGTTCTAGATCTATCTCTAAGTTCAACAACGCCATTTTTACCTTTTTCGCCATATTGTTGAATTGCATAATCACCAGTACTAAGTGCCTTTATACTTAATTTATTTTCTGGAACTTTATTCACCTCATCCATCGTCACTTCTTTACCATCCAAAAGGATCAATCCAATTTTATCTCCTTTTGTATTAAAAAATCCGGTTTTTGTTTGTTTATAGTCATTCGAAATGGAAGATGCACTCTTTTTTCCCTTAGTTACGATTTCAATAGCACCCTTCTTCCCCCTTTCTCCATATTTTAATAATACAGCTTTATCCTTAAGAATAGTCATCGCTTCAATATTATTTTTGTCTAAGCTTTTAAATGCGTCTGAATCAACTTCCTTCCCATCCACAAAATACAATAAATCTGTAGGTTTAATGTCGAGGCTTGTACCAATATTAGTCTTTGCTCCATGAGCAGTAAACTTTGAGGTATCTGTCTTAATTCCAATAATTGAAACGGCTTCCTCTTTTACATTTACACCGATTACTTTTCCTTTTAACGTATCTTGAACTAAACCCGCTTCTTCAATGGTATTTTTCGCGGACTGAAAAGTGGATACTGCAGGCTCTAAATCAATCTCTTTCGCGGCATCTGTCGCTTGCGTTATCTTAGCCTCTGCTTTATTTAGAGTAAATGCACCAGCTGTCAATACAAAAATAGGCAACATAAATGCGTACTTTCCGAGCTGTATTTTTGCAGATCTTTTTTTATTCATCATCATTATCCTTCGCTTTAGTGTCTTAAAACTAAACTGATTTCCTAATGTCGCCGACCCGCCGCTAGCATTGACACGTAGCAAGCTATACTGGTAGGTCTGTCTATCTACGCCATTATTGAGTACTTGCTGATCTGTTAGAAATTCCAAATTTTCACGGATTGCCTTTCGCATGAGCCATACAAAAGGATTGAACCAGCTGCTGATTAAAGTAAACTCACTGATCAGGATATCAATAGAATGCAAACCCTTTACATGAATATCTTCATGTTTAAAAATATCCATGAGCTCCGGTTCTGGATGATGATCTCTGTTAACGTATATTTTATTTAAAAACGAAAAGGGTACAATGGGTATAAAAACATTTCTAAAAAGATAAGATTGCCACTGTGCAGGTTCAGAATAAATATGAATTCGCAATAGGCTAATCATCTGAATTAAGAAGCGAATTGATAAAATCGTTACCCCTATGAAAAGTAAAAGGATCAATACATTATTTAAGGTAAAGACCGATTTGTCCACCTCTTGTCCGAGATCCATTGACCAATCCATCGCGATCTCCCCTACTGATGGAATTGGTTTTCTAAACCAAGATTGAATATCTAAGAACGGATAGGTAAATGAAAATAAAATACCTGTAATAAAATACATGCGGTTAAGCAGGTAAAATGTCAGGTTCTTTAATAACAATACATATCCTAAGTATACAACACTTAGTAATACATTAATCTGGATCGCATAATTTAGGATATTTTCCATGGTTACTAGCTTTTATTTTCCTTGATCATTTGCATGATTTCTTCCAATTCGGATGCAGATAGCTTTTCTTCTTTCACAAAAAATGTAACCATCTCCTTATATGAATTCTTAAAATAGTCTCCTACGAAAGAATGCATAAATGTCTCTTTATAATCTTCTTCAGAAATCAACGGTTCGTATCGATTTGCATTTGCATACTTAACTGACTTTACGAATCCCTTTTTTTCTAGATTTTTAACTGTAGAGGCCAATGTCGTATAAGGCATCTTCTCGCCTTTGATATTGTCCAAAATCTCTTTCACAAAACATGCCTTAAGATTCCAAATGGCCTGCATCGCCTGTTCTTCTTGTGCTGTTAACTTTTCCATACCTGATTATTAAACTACTAATTATACACAAGTCTACGAAATAATCGTAATAATTCAAATTAATAATTCTTTTTTTTATTCTCTGGATTTTCAAATACTATTTCTCCATTGAAAAAAATGAAACACGAAATGCCAAAGCTGTCCTTGCTTATAGTTTAAGAGCATTATTATCAGAATTCAATATTGTGATCAAGTTCAAGATATCCACCTTGTCTAGTAATTCCCGATAAAAGTAAACTGTCAATAGATCTATGGCTGATAAACATGCTTTGACTGGGCCTGAATTAATATTCTAAATCCAAACCATATTCTATCATGCTATTCAAATCTTCAATAAATTTGAAAACAACTTACATTTATAATTGTGACAATTTTGTTAATAGCTAAAAACGCATTCAATTTTTTTTAGATTTGGTTCTATACATTTCATTACGATAAGGGTATTTCATTTATGGATTTCGATTTTAGGTTAAAAGTTTTTTACGTTGCAGCCAATACGCTCAACTTCACAAAAGCGGCATCAGAGCTTTTTATCTCACAGCCAGCTGTAAGTAAAAATATACAGGAGATTGAAAACTCCATTGGTACACCGTTATTTGAACGATTAGGCAACCGGCTTGCCCTTACTCCTGCTGGAAAGATTCTTTATAAACATGCGCAGGTCATTTTGGAACAATACAATCAGGCGACTTATGAAATCAACGAAATAACAGGAAAGCAAAATGGAAATCTCTTCCTGGGAATCAGCACAACGATTTCTCAATATGTAATTCCTAAAATGTTAGTGGAGTTTAATCTCCATTTTCCACAAAATGAAATAAAAGTCACGCAGGCTAATTCAAAACGGGTTGAGCAACTTCTCATCAAGAACGAAATTCATCTGGGGATTACAGAGGGATTGCCAGATAATAGATCATTAAAATTCACACCCTATATCAAAGATGAAATTGTTTTGGTCACCCGCTATACTAATCCTTTATGTAAAGAAGAGAGATTTGTCTTAAATGACATCTATAAATTAGCACTCGTATTCCGGGAACCTGGATCTGGAACTCGTGATATCATCGATTGCAAATTGAAAGAAGCTGGAATTTCGTTACAGCATCTCCATACAGAAATTATTTTATCATCCTCCGAAAGTATTAAAAGGTATCTTAAATACAGTAATACCGCAGCATTTCTTTCGATCCATGCGATACAAGAAGAGCTTAAAAACGGTGATTTAAAAATCATTGAGTTAGAAGATTTTAGCATAGAGCGTTATTTCTACATCACCCATTTGGTTGGAGGACTTGCTAGCCTTCCACTAAAATTCATGAACTTTATTCAACAGCATAAGGGTAAAATCTACTCATAACATTTCGTTATAACAGATAATAATTATGAATTATAACAGCATTCTGTAATAGGGTACATTTGTTTAAAACCTAGTATGAATGGAAGAGGATATTAAAAAAATTAGGAGGAGCAGCAATACCATTATTATCGTGACGAGCATATTATTATGCTTCATTGTTTTATCTGCTTATATGACAAATGCTTTTGCGCATAAATCTCCTGATAAAGAGTCTGAACAGAGCGAAATAATTAACCATGTTGATCAATTAAAACTGACACCTTATGCTGACAATGCCGAAGATAAAATGGCAAGCTATGGTGAAAAACTGATAAGGGAGACTTACAACTATTTTTATGAAAAAGATGGAAGTAAAATTGGTAATCATCTGGCCTGCACCAATTGCCACCTCAATGGCGGAACAAAATCATTTGCGGCTCCCTATGTTGGGCTTACAGGTGTTTTCCCGATTTACATTGGCAGAGAAGATAAAGTGGAATCACTAGAAGAGCGTATCAACGGTTGTTTTGAACGTAGCATGAACGGAAAAGCTATTGATGTGAACAGTACCGAAATGAGGGCAATTGTTACCTATATTAAACATATCAGTAAAGATACGCCAATTGGAAAGCGAATTACTGGGCAGGGATTTGTCAAAGTGACCATTCCGGAAAGAGCTGCCGATCAAAAGAATGGAGCTACTGTCTTTCAACAGCATTGCCAAAGTTGCCATGGTACAAATGGAGAAGGCCAAAAACTTGCTGGAACTAAAGGATACCAATATCCACCTCTATGGGGAAATGATTCCTACAATGATGGTGCAGGAATGGCACGTATGTTAACAGCAATGAAATTTATCAAAGCAAATATGCCTTTAGGTGCTACTCACGACAGTCCGATTTTAACAGATGAACAGGCATTTGATGTGGCTGCTTATATCAATTCTTTTTCTAGACCAATCAAAGCAAATAAGGAAAATGACTATCCTAACTTAGCAAAAAAACCAAAAGACTCACCTTATCCACCTTATAACGACGAGATAAGTGCAATACAACATAAATTCGGTCCTTTTAATTTTTAAAAAATGAATAAAACAATTATGATTATGATCCTTGCTATCTGTAGCATGGGTAAATTAGCGGCACAAACGCAAGAGGAAGCATTGGTGAAAAATGCGTCATTTCAAGGAGCTGTTGCTGAAAAAAAATCGTATCATGCGATCTACCAATTGGATAGCAATGATCCAAAAACAATTGAGAAAGCAATTCGCAACATCAACAATGTGCTGGATGATCCACGATTAAAAGGAAAATTAACGCTTGAGCTGATAGCTTTTTCTGGTGGTACTGAGGCATTTTTAAAAAGTACTTCTAAATATGAAGAACAGTTCAAAAAACTAATCGCAAGAGGGGTCCAAGTAGCACAATGTACCAACTCGTTAAAAGAACGTAATCTGACCAAGGAACAACTGTTTGATTTCATCGGTTATGTTCCCAGCGGTAATGGTGAATTGGTGATCAGAGCTCATCAAGGCTGGACAATTGTTAAACCATAATTTGAAAACAAGACATGCAAAAACTCACTAAAACTATACTTGCTCTGTTACTTGGAACTTCATGTTCCTATGCACAAGATCATCAATTTCATCCTCCTTGGAATACCCCTCCTGAATCTGCTGTTAATTTTACGATCCCTGGGATTGACAACATCCCTGATCTTTATGGTGAAATTGAAAAGCCACAATTGGTTATTTTCTTTGCCGGAAACCAGTTTATGGTTATCGATGATCTGATCAAAACTTTCAAGAAAGAACATCCACAGTACGAGCGCATATTTGTCGAAACATTACCTCCGGGAATACTGGCAAAACAAATTCAAGGTGGATCACTAACAATCGGCAATTTGAAGATTACGCACACGCCAGATATTTACACTGCGGGTCAAAGACGGATCACAGAGATGGCTGACTATTTTGATCAGACTATTGCTTATGCAACCAACAAACTTACCTTAATGGTTCCAAAGGGTAATCCGAAAAACATCAAATCCTTGAAGGATTTAAAACGTAAGGATGTTCGTATCAGCATGCCGAATCCAGCTTGGGAAGGTGTTGGCGAGCAGATAAAAACCGCTTATCGCAAAGTTGGTGGAGAAGAACTCGTACATACCATTATGGAAGACAAGGTTGCAGATAAATCTACTTATCTCACTAAAATACATCATCGAGAAAGTCCACTTCGAATATTAGAAGGTCAAGCCGATGTTGCTCCAGTATGGTACTCAGAGGCATTTTTTCAAAAAATGATCAATCATCCGGTAGAAAGTATTACCATTCCGGATAATGAAAACATTACGGCGAAATATATGGCTGGTAAATTGAAAAAATCTAAAAATAAACAAGCTGCTAGTGATTTTATGGCTTACCTCCAATCAGATTCTGCAAAAAACATTTATAAAAAATATGGTTTTCAGGTAGATTAAGCTTTAGCATTGCCTAAATTTTGTTTCAGGTTTCTGCGTGGAAGAATCAAAAAAGTCTTTCCTTTTATACTCATCGAAGAGGCAAATTGTAAGGGCTTTTTTTGTATTATGTGCATAAGCAACATTATGCTTAAAAAATTAGATTTTTACCTTATCAACCAATTGAAAACTTTTGGATAAACAAATGGCGCGTATCAGTAATAACTAAGATTTTTAATTAAAAATAATGTCAAAAATGCTTAGATTATGGCATTATTATTACGAAAACCTAGTATATTAGCCCTCAATTTTATTACATTTGCATAAACACATGATAACATAAGAAGCTTATGTCTGAAACAGCATCTATTATTTTAAATGGTTCGTCATACGAATTTCCAGTTATTACTGGTACAGAAAACGAAAAAGCAGTTGACATCTCTAAATTGAGAGATCAATCTGGATATATTACATTAGATCCAGGTTTTAAAAACACTGGTGCAGCAAAAAGTGCTGTCACTTTCCTTGATGGTGAGACAGGTATTTTAAGATACCGTGGCTACCCTATCGAACAATTAGCTGAAAAATCAACTTCTTGGAAGTTGCTTATTTATTGATATACGGAGACCTTCCAACAAAAGCAGTTTTAGAACAATTCAGAACGGACATCAAATCACAGATGATGATTCATGAAGACATGAAAAACTTCTTTGCAGGCTTTCCTTCAAAATCCCATCCAATGGGACAATTATCGTGTCTAGTTGGAGCTTTATCAGCATTTTACCCTGAATCTTTAGATCCAAATCCAATACCTGAAGAAGAAGACAAAACAATTATCAATTTATTGGCTAAAATGCCTACGATTGTTTCTTGGATTCAAAAGAAATCTTTAGGTCATCCTGTTGTATATCCTAAAACTAATTTAGGTTATATCGACAACTTCTTAAATATGATCTTTGGTGAAGTCAATCAGGATAAAACTTTTGATCCTGTTGTGATTGATGCAATGCATAAATTATTGATTTTGCATGCTGACCACGAACAGAACTGTTCGACTTCTACAGTACGTATTGTAGGTTCATCAAACGCAAATTTATATGCTTCTATTTCTGCTGGTATCAATGCCCTTTGGGGACCGTTACATGGTGGAGCAAACCAAGCTGTAATTGAAATGCTTGAAGCGATCAAAAATGATGGCGGAGATGCTGAAAAATATTTAGCGAAAGCAAAAGATAAAAATGATCCTTTCCGTTTGATGGGATTCGGTCACCGTGTCTATAAAAACTTCGATCCTCGTGCTAAAATCATTAAAAAAGCATGTGATGATATCTTAGAAAAATTAGGTGTTAATGATCCTGTTTTAGATATCGCTAAAAAATTAGAAGAAGCGGCATTAAATGATCAATACTTCATCGATAGAAAATTATATCCAAATGTTGATTTCTACTCAGGTATTATTTACCGTGCATTAGGATTCAACTCGGAAATGTTTACCGTATTATTTGCTTTAGGTCGTCTTCCGGGATGGATTGCACAATGGAAAGAAATGCGTGAAAACAAAGAACCTATCGGTCGTCCAAGACAAGTATATACTGGTCCGACGGAACGTGATTATGTTGAAATAACACAACGTTAATTCTTAAAATATTTTAATAAAAAAGCATCTTTCGAGATGCTTTTTTTATTTCCATAAACAAATGTCTATTAAACCAGTATATAATTTGTTTTTCCTTCTCTTAATTCATACCTTTTCATTAAATTTGCCTACTAGAATTTCACTTATTAATAATCATTACAAATAAGAATTGTTAGATTTATTCATCATATCCTTGTTCCTGTTGCTATATTCATGTTTATAGCAGTTTTTACGTTGTTTGCGGTATATGCGGAACGTAAAATTGCAGGCTTTGTTCAAGATAGACTTGGTCCTATGGAAACGGGAAAATATGGATCTCTCCAGACCATAGCAGATATTTTAAAGCTCCTACAAAAGGAATTGATTACTCCGCTACTAGCGGATAAAATTTTATTCCGCATGGCTCCTATTGTTATTTTCGTAGCTGTTTTCACGGGGTTTTCTGTTATGCCATGGTCTAAGGATTTTATTCCAGTTAATACACACACTGGCTTATTCCTAATTATGGCTATAGTCTCCATAGATGCTATTGGTATCTTAATGGCCGGTTGGGGTTCTAACAATAAATTTTCATTGCTTGGTTCTATGCGTGCAATTGCACAAATGGTTTCTTATGAAATTCCTGTAGGATTATCCTTAATCGCAGCCGTGATGCTTACGCAGACGCTAAATCTGAATGATATTGCGACGAATCAAGGTGTATTATCAACAGAAGAAATCAAGTTTTTAGGTATTTGGTCTGTTAAAAATGTCGGTGGTATATTTGCTTGGAATATTTTTCAAGCACCCCATATGATCGTCACCTATATTATATTTTTTATAGCGACTTTGGCAGAGTGTAACCGTGCTCCTTTTGATATTCCGGAAGCAGAATCAGAACTTGTTGGTGGCTTTCATACCGAATATGGGGGGATACAGTTTGCATTTTTATTTCTAGCTGAATATGCTATGATGTTTCTGGTATCCATGTTGGGGGTCGTTTTATTCTTAGGCGCTTGGAATACACCTCTTCCGAATATTGGCCCATTAAAACTGGCTGACTGGACAACAGGCTTTGGCTGGGGAATATTTTGGACTTTTTCCAAATCCCTCTTTTTAGTTGGGGTTCAGATGTGGATCAGATGGACTTTACCGCGTTTACGTGCAGATCAACTGATGAATTTATGCTGGAAGGTTTTAACACCTCTCGCGTTTTTATGTATGGCTATATCAGCGATCTGGAGAATTTTAGTAATTGTTTAATTTGGTTAATTCGATATGATATTCAAAACGGCTTTTCATGCATTAACAACTGCTTTCAAGGGACTATCTTTGACAGTAAAGCATCTGTTTGGTGCTCGAAAGGCACGCCAAGAACTGGATATTACAAAAGATAATTATTTTGATAAACAGGATGGTATTGCAACAGATGCAGTATCCGAAAGCTTCCAAAATGCCAGTATCCTGAGGTAGCGCGATATTCAGCTTGAAGTTGAGATCGACGACTGTCATTG
>NZ_ASZT02000030.1:0-46149 GCF_001006065.1 Sphingobacterium sp. IITKGP-BTPF85 | reverse complement strand
TTTTAACGAGTTCATTGATGAGAACTTCTGCATTTTGGTAATGTACATTATCATCTCCAGTGCCATGAATGTACAAAAGATTACCTTTGATATTTTTGGCATATTTTAGTGGTGAACCGTTCTGGAAATCTTCTAAATTTTCCTGTGGTAAACCCATATATCTTTCTTGATAAACATTATCATACAATAATTGATCGGCAACAGCAGCAATAGCTATCCCTGTCTTATAGATTTCGGGATATTGTCCCAATAGATTTAAAGTACTGGAACCTCCACCGCTCCAGCCCCATACTGCGATACGCGAACTATCTACAAAAGACCATTTAAGTATTTCTTTTGCTCCCAATGCCTGATCTCTGATATTGAGCTGTCCGATTTTTCGGTAGATGCTTTTACGCCATTCTGTACCTTTGGGCGCAGGTGCACCTCTATTTTCCAGTGAAATGTAGATGTAACCGTCTTTAGACATATTGCCACTATATAAGCTGTTCATACCAGCTCTAAAATTGTCCAATACAGTTTGTGAAGCAGGTTCGCCGTACACCATGAAAACTACGGGATACTTCTTGTTGGGATTGAAATCAGCAGGTTTGACCATCCAACCATCTAAACTAACACCATCTGCTGTTGTTACTTTGAAAAATTCAGTTATCCCATCTTCAGGCTTTTTACTTATTGTACCTCTGAAATCGACTAAAGTTTTGTGGGTTGGTAATTCAATTAAAGCATTGCTCTTGGCTGTTTTGTTGTTACTAAAATTGAACATCGCGATTTGCCCATTTTTGGCAATATCATATTCACAAGTTCCTGAAAATGATTCTGGTGTAAGTCTTTTTGGAGCTCCACCTTTGGTTGATAACGAATAAAGATATTTTTGTGTTGCATTATTCGGTGAAGCACTGAAATAAATCATTTCTCTTTTTGCATCGAACAATTCAATATCGATGACATCATAGTCTGCATGCGTGATTAATTTTTCATTGCCTTGAAGATCGATTTGATAGATCTTACGCCAACCGTCTTTTTCTGAAACCCAAATGAAAGCTTTGCCATTTTGAATCCAGTCCCATCCGGTTGGATCGTTATTGTTCCAACGTGATTTGATATCTATCCATGAATCATTTTTTTCACTATGGATATTTTTAGCGTTATTAGTAGCAACATCTATTAAATAAATTTTACTTTCGTTTTGCTTTCTATTAAGTTGCTGTAAGATGACTTGTTTGCCGTCTAGACTCCACTCCATCCTTGGAATGTAGTGCTGAATAGCATCTCCAGGAACTTGTATCTGTGTCGTTGCATCTGTAGATAATTGGTAAGTCCAAATGGTGCATGCGCTAGGTGCTTGACCCACTTTTGGATATTCAATAGGTATTGTATAAGAGTAGATACTATCGGTATTATTGATCATTAAGAAATTACGAATAGCGCGTGCGTCGAGTTTCCAGTAGGCAATGGTATTTCCATCTGGAGACCACCTAAAACCATCTTTGCATCCAAATTCTTCTTCATAGACCCAATCAAATGTTCCATTTATAATACGGTCAGTACCATCTGTCGTAATTTGTTTTATTGCCCCTGTTGCAAGATCTTCAACATAAATATTATGATTGGATTTAACCACATATGCTACTTTTGTACCTTGTGGATTAAATTTAGCAAACATCAGTTGAGATGCAGGGAAAGATTTGCCTAGTTGAGTCAACTGGTTTGTTTTCTTGTCAAAGACCCAATAGTCGCCTCTCGTTTCCTCACGCCAGACTCTTTTGCTATTGGTGTACAATAAAATACGTTCTTTATTATTCGAAATGGAAAAATGACTTATCTCTAATGCATTAGTTTTACCTGTAGGTACAAGCAATTTATTTGCTAGAAATAGCGTGCGTTGAGCACTTTTGGGATTGATGAGTTCAATACCCTTTTCAGAGAATTCATAATATTGTCCATCATCTTCTGCCCAAAATCGCTGTGCCAATAGCAAATTTGGAAAGTAGCATACTATTAGTAATAGTATTATAATACGTATATTTTTCATGTATATTTTTACTTAGGTGCTTCTAATCTGTTCCTTGATCTTTGAGATCATAGATCTCATTGAGTTCACGTTCTAGATATTTTCCTAAACGATGATATCCAGAATCTTTAATAACATAGTCATCTTCGATTCGTATACCACCAAAGTCAAGGTGCTTATTGAGCAGATCATAATTAATAAATTCGTGATGCAAATTTTGCTGTGCCCACATTTGAGTGAGTTCAGGTATGATATAGATACCGGGTTCTACTGTCACTACGTTACCTGCCTCTAATTTTTTTCCTAATCGTAAGGATTTTATACCGAAGGTTTTGGTGTCTTTTGGCTCGTCTGCGGTGTATCCCACATATTGTTCGCCAAGATCTTCCATATCGTGTACATCTAGTCCTAGCATATGACCCAAACCACATTGGAAGAATAAAGCATGTGCATGTGCCGCAACAGCATCTTGCGCATTTCCTTTCATGAAACCAATTTGGATTAATCCTTCAGCAAGTGCTTCGCAGGCTTTTAAATGGATGTTTTTAAAAGCAACTCCTGGCTTTAATGCTGCTTCAGCAGTTTTAAAAGCATTTAAAACAACAGCGTATAATTCTTCTTGTAGCGGGTTAAATCTTTTTCCTACAGGAAATGAACGTGTTAAATCTGATGCATATCCTAGCGCAGTTTCAACACCAGAGTCATTTAGCAATATATCACCAGCTTTTATTTTATGATATTGGATATGATTGTGTAATATCTCCCATGTTTGGTCACAATGGGAGGGTATGAAAATGACATTTGTCTATTTTGTGCAAGATGTTGAATAGCATTACTGATTTCATACTCATGCATACCCGGCCTTGTCATTTTGATTGCTAGACGATGCATATCCACAGCTACGTCCACCGCTTTTTCTAATTCTGCGATCTCTTCTGTTGCTTTTATATTGCGCTGTGTTACGACGGCTTGGATCATTTCGACAGATGGTTTGATCTGGTCAATGGATAAGCCTAATACATGTTGAAGTAATAACTTGTTGTGTGCTTGATAAGGTGGTAGGTAACGTACCTGATTACTATTTTTAAGCACTTTTTCCAAATACGGCTGGAGTTCATGAAAAGGTCGAACTGCTGCGATTCCTACCCATTGCGCTTTTTCTCTTAAAGTCTGTTGTTGACCCATCCATACAATATCATCAATGGTCATTTCATCACCAAATAAAAGAGTTTCTCCGGCATCGATATCGACAACAGCCGCTAATTTCGGACTCTTGATCCCGAAATAATATAAAAAACTACTGTCTTGACGGAAAGGATAGGTATTGTGTTCAAAATTGATAGGATTTTCAATGTTTCCTAAAAAAAGGAGAACACCTGATGAAAATTTAGAGCTTAGTTCTCTTCTTCTGTGGACGTATATTTCTTTTTCAAACATGATGGAATGCTTTTTAATAAAGTATAAATTTATGAAAATAGACTTGAACAAAAACATGTAAGACACCTATTTTTCTGATTGTGCTATTTTACGGTTGTTAAATGTTAAAAATCGGTTGGTATGTTAACCTATCGTTGCTTTAATTTTATCCTTTTAAACTTAATACTGCTTTCATTTTTCTTTAATATGTAGATCATTACTTTGCGCCAAATCGCTTAGCATGATGAAACCATACTCATTAAAATTATTTAAGAAAAGTACCCAAATGACACTCTGTGTAGCACTTCTATATGCTGTGCAGACAGAAGTGGTTTGGGCAAACAAAATTGCTTCTGTTTCACCTGTTGGAATAGTAATGGATCAAGAACTCATTAAAGGAGTAATTCGTGATCAGCAAGGTAATCCTGTAGACGGGGGAACCATCATAAACGAAGCCAATAAACAAAGTACAAGGACAGAATTTAATGGGAATTTTTCTATTAAGGGAAAGTTGGAGATCGACTTCGAATTTCTTCGTTGGGGTATAAGACCCAATTTGTAGAGATCAGAAACGCTACTCTAGAGATAACCTTGGAAAAAAATGCATCAAAATTAGATGAAGTAGTTGTAACAGCTATTGGTATCAAGCAACAGAAAAAACAAATTGGATATTCAACACAAGAGGTGAAGGTCGATGTCTTAAAAGAGTCGAAAACCATGAACATCGGTACAGCGCTAACAGGGCAGGTATCAGGTTTGATTGTAAATAACCCTACGGGGATCTTCCAAGCACCCTCTTTTCAATTGCGTGGAAAACCCCCATTGATCGTGGTTGATGGTATTCCTGTGGAAACAGATTTTTTGATATACCAAGTCAAAATATTGAGAACATCAATGTGTTGAAAGGTACAGCTGCTTCATCACTTTACGGTTTACGAGGTAAGGATGGGGCCATATTAATTACTACAAAAAGTGCTAAAAATGAAGGCTTAGAGTTTTCTTTTGGTACCACCAACATGTTTTCTGCAGGATTTACCGTTTTTCCTGAATCACAAAAGGAATTTGGAAGTGGATCAAATGGAAAATACGAATTTTGGGATGGAGCAGACGGGGGTATTTCTGATGGTGATATGGCTTGGGGTCCAAAGCTAAATGCAGGACTTAAAGTACCGCAATGGAATAGTCCGATCCGAGATAAGGTTACAGGTGAAGTGACACCATGGTGGGGCGACGTAAAAGGTACAAAATACGACGATAAATCACGCTATGAAAGAATACCAACAGATTGGGTGTCACACGATAACTTGGAAGACTTCTTAGGAACAGGATTGATTACAGAAAATAATGCTACGGTATCTTACCGCTCTGAAAAAGTAAGCATATTTGGTTCTGGAAAATATGCCTTTCAAAAAGGGCAGGTGCCGAATACAAAATTGACGACCGGAGGTCTGAATTTAAACACATCTTTTCGTTTTAGACCAGAAGTGCAGTTGGATTTGAATCTTTCTTATAATAAAGTTAAATCACCTAATTATCCTCGGTATAACTATGGTCCCAAAAATCATATGTATACCATTTTATTGTGGATGGGTAATGATGTCAATGGCAAAGAGCTTAACGAACATCACTATATTCCTGGTCAAGAAGGCTATCGTCAAGCAAATTATAATTATGCATGGTATAATAATCCTTATTTCGCAGCGTACGAACTTAATCAAATATATGACCAGGACGTGTTGCAAGGTCAGACAGCATTAACTTGGAAAGTAGCGCCCGATTTTACAATAAAAGGTCGTGCTTCTGCCAGACAAAAAAATGTTTTTCAGGATATGCAAAGCCCTAAGTCTTATATGAACTATGGTGATTCAAGAAATGGAGATTATAAAACTGGGATAGTAATCAGTTAAATTTTGATGCTGATGTTTTGGCAACTTACAATAAGGAGTTCTCAGATCAATTTGGGCTTGCCGTCAATGCGGGTGCTTCAACTTTCAAAAAACATACCGTCAGTTATATCAAACGACCGATGGATTAGTAGTACCTTTTATATACAGCTTAGGGAATACGCAAGGACCTGTTAAAGCAGAAAGTGCATTTAGTGAAAAAATAGTCAGAAGTGCGTATGCTACTGTAAATTTTAATTTATTTAAATCAACATATCTTAATTTATCAGGACGTAATGACTGGTCATCTACCTTTCAAAAGAAAACCAATCCTTTTTCTATCCTTCTGTATCACTAAGTTCCGTAGTGTCGGACTACTTTAAACTACCGGAACAAATTGATTTCATTAAACTATATAGTTCTTGGGCATCAGTTTCATCCGATTTAGATCCGTATAGCATTTTAGCGACTTATAAGAAAGATGTAACTTATGGTTCTACACCTTCAGTGACTTATCCTGCAGGAATTGTGAATCCTAATATCTTACCACAGCAATCTAATTCTTTAGAAATAGGTGCCGCATTTGCATTATTTAAAAATAGATTATCAGCAGATGTAACATATTATGAGGTTATTGATAAAAACCAAATTATTGATTTAAGTATTTCTGCAGCTTCAGCTTTCACATCCCGTAAAGTTAATGCAAACAAGTTTCGCACTAAAGGTTTAGAGATCTCTTTAACCGGTAATATTATAAAACAACAAGAGTCTCATGGACTTCAACAGTTAATTGGTCGAGAGCAGTAAAGAGACTGGAAGAGATTTATAAAGACCAGGTTAAAATGGGTAACTTAAAAATTGGTGATCGTGCCGATAGCTACTATGCAACAGTCTGGGAGAAATCAGCTGATGGACAATTGGTCCTTAATGCCAATACAGGTATGCCAATTCGTAATCCGTTTCCCCAGTATCTAGGATACTTTCAACCCGATTGGCAATTTGGTTTTGCGAACAGATTTAAGGTTAAAGATTTTACGGTCAATATAGATATCGACGGATCAATTGGAGGGGTTATGAATTCGACTACTATTGAAAAGATGTGGTGGGGAGGAAAACACCCTTCTTCAGTATTGTACAGACAAGAAGAATATGATGCTGGAAAACCTATTTATGTACCTGAAGGTGTTGTTGTAACCGGCGGTGAGCTGACTAGAGATGTTAATGGTAATATTACCTCTGATACACGTACCTATGCTCAAAATAGCAGAGCAGTAGATTGGCAGGCATGGAGTCAAAATTACCCTTATCAAGCTCGTGTCTCAGAAGCCGAAAACAAACTATTTGCCAATGTATTTGATCGTTCATTTGTCAAACTACGTCGAGTATCGATTGGCTATGATGTTAATAAACTATTTAAATTGAAGCATCTGAAAACATTAGACGCGTCTGTATTTGGTTACAACTTAGCTATGTGGAAAAAAGTACCATACCTAGATCCAGATTTTGGAGTGGGGAATGACGGTAATCTGCAAGATCCATCTACACGATATATTGGTTTATCTCTTGATTTTAAATTTTAAACAATTCTATAAGATGAAACTTGTTTTCAAACATATAATACTAGGGTTTGGTCTGCTTACTGTAATAGGATTGCAGTCATGTAAAAATTGACAGATGTCAATATTAATCCAAATGAAGCATCTACAACACATCCGCAGGCGCTATTGACAAAAGTTGAATGGGATGCCTTTAGGACTTGGCATGGAACTTCGCCTTTATATGCATTAAAAATGATTGTGCAAACAGATGGTGAAAATGCCAACCAAATTTATAACTGGCAACGTGGTAGTTTTGAGCAGTATAGTTTTTTGCGTAATATCACTAAAATGACTGAGGAGGCAGAAAAGATCAGTGATAATAATTATCAAGCTTTAGCCAAATTTTTTAGGGCATATTATTTTTATAACTTAACCTTGACTTTTGGCGATATTCCATACGCTGAAGCTGCAAAAGGAGAAAGTTCTGAAATGTTTCTGCCGAAGTATGACACACAAAAAGAAGTTTTTGTTGGAATCTTAAAGGAGTTAGAAGAAGCAAATACTTTATTGAAATCAAATACCAATCCGATTAATGGAGATATTATTTATGGGGGAAATTCTGATAAGTGGCGAAAGCTGATCAATTCATTTCGATTAAAAGTATTACTTACTTTATCCCGTAAAGTGCAGACTTTCCTATAGATATTAAATCAGAGTTTGCAAAGATTTATAAAGGAGAGACTTTGATCGCTGATGTCACAGGATCAGAGGACGGACAATTAATCTTTTTAAATCAAGAAGGTAATCGCTATCCCGAGTTTAATTCAAGTGGTTATGGATCGGGTATGTATATGGACTCCACTTTTATTCAACGATTGCAGGATCATAAAGATCCACGTTTATTTGTTTTGGCCACACAAACACGTTTAGGAAAAGAGGCGGGTAAGGCACTTGATGATTTTAGTTCATATGAAGGCGGTAATCCTATTGTACCTTATGCAGAAGTCAATGAAAAAGCTGTAAAAGGGAAACTATCTAAGGTGCACGAACGCTTTTACAAAGATCCAACTGCCGAACCATTGGTTCTGATAGGCTATTCAGAACTACAATTTATAATAGCGGAGGCAATAGTAAGAGGATGGATTACAGGAAATGAGAAAGAATGTTATGTGAATGGTATTAAGGCATCTTTTAAATTTTATGAGAATTATGCTAAAAATTTAAATACCTACGTTGATGCATCACGTTTAGAAAGTTATTTGTCACAAAAAATGGTTAATTTGGATAACGCAAAAACTTCGGAAGAAAAACTGGAACGTATCCTTATGCAAAAATATTTACGCTCTTTTCATCAAGGAGGCTATACAGCATATTTTGATCATTTAAGAACGGGTTATCCGAGTTTGCTTAAAGCCGATAACGTAAAAATTGCTTACCGTTGGATGTATCCTCAAGACGAATACAATAATAATACGGTACAAGTCTCTGAAGCGATTAAACGTCAATTTGCAGGCAATGATAATATAAACTTACAGACCTGGTGGTTGAAATAATGGAATCTAGAAGACAATTTATAAAAAAAGCGTCAGCATTAGCTGGCGCTACAGCAGTCGTTAATTGGTTACCTGAATCAATTCAACGCGCATTAGCTATTGAAGCACCGTTGGGATCGACCTATATGGACGCAGAGCATATTGTCTTTTTAATGCAAGAGAACCGCTCATTTGATCATTGCTTTGGTACACTCAAAGGGGTGCGCGGTTTTAATGACCCTCGAGCACTAAAACTACCTAACGGTCTTCCTGTTTGGATACAAGGAAATAAAAAAGGAGAATATTTTGCACCTTTTCATTTAGATATTGTTAATAGTAAATCCACTTGGATGGGTTCTTTGCCACATGGTTGGCGAGATATGGTAGCCGCGCGTAATGATGGCCGGATGGATAATTGGCTGGAAGCAAAAAGTTCAGGTATTAAAGATTATAAAGCTATGCCGCTTACGATGGGCTATTATAATCGGGCAGATTTACCTTTCTATTATGCATTTGCCGATGCTTTTACTGTCTGTGATCAACATTTTTGCTCTTCTCTGACAGGTACAAGCGCTAATCGCTCCTATTTTTGGACAGGAACAGTGCGCGAAAATCCACGTGACCCTGAATCAACCGCCCATGTGGATAATGGCCAAATCAATTACAAAGATGTAAGTTGGAAATCTTATCCAGAACGGTTAGAAGAATCTGGAGTATCTTGGAAGGTATATCAAAACGAACTGAGTATCCCTGTCGGATTTGAAGGTGAGGAAGAAGACTGGTTGGCTAACTTTACAGATAATAATCTGGAATTTCACAAACAATATGGTGTCCGCTATCACCCTGCGCACCGTACCTGGATGGAATACAAATTGAAACAGCTAGAAAAAGATGTAATCGGTTTAAAAGACTCAGTCGAAGAATCTAAATTAAAAAGCAAATTGAAGATCTAAAGCAAGATTTACAGCGCTTTTCAAAACAGAATTTCGAAAAGTTATCCGATCTACATCAGGCCATTCATAAAAAAGCTTTTGTAACTAATATTGGTGATCCTGATTATCATCGGGTAGAAAAATTGGTTTACGAAGATAGCCAGGGTAAGCAGGAAGTTGATGTACCTGCAGGAGATGTGTTTTATCAATTTCGCAAAGATGTTAAAGAGAAGAACTTACCTACAGTGTCGTGGTTGGTAGCCCCGTGTCGTTTTTCTGACCATCCTGGGTCGCCTTGGTATGGAGCTTGGTATGTTTCAGAAGCATTAGATATTTTGACAAAGGATCCTGAGGTCTGGAAAAAACAATCTTTATATTGACGTATGATGAAAATGATGGATATTTCGATCATATTTCTCCATTTGTCCCACCTTTGGAAGGTAATAAAGATTCCGGAAAGACTGCTGTAGGTATCCATACGGCAGATGAATATGTTACTAAAGAACAGGAGCGGAGAAGAACAGGGAAAACCGATTCGGAACTGGAAAGCCCGATAGGATTAGGGTTTCGAGTTCCATTAGTGATTGCTTCACCTTGGTCTAAAGGCGGATGGGTAAATTCGGAAGTTTTCGATCATACCTCTTGTTTACAGTTCTTGGAACAATTTCTACTCCAGAAAACAGGAAAAGATATCAAAGAAACAAATATTTCCTCATGGAGAAGATTGGTATGTGGAGATTTAAATTCTGTATTTCGTAAAGTAACAGATACTTCCTTTGATTCTTTAGTTCCTGTTAATCGGGATCAGTATGTGGAGCGTATTTATAGTGCACGTGCAAAGAAATTACCAACAGAATTTGTACAGATCGCACCTTCAGAATTGGATCAAATTCGTAAAAAAGGTTTACCAACATCAATAAAAGCTATACAGGAGAAAGGTATCAAACCAGCATGTGCATTGCCATATGCATTGGAAGTCAATGCAGAGTTGGAACATAATAGTTTTGAAATTACTTTTGAAACTAAAGTTCCTGTTAAATCGAAGAAAAAAATTGGAGTTCCTTTTCAGGTTAGATCCCAAATGGCTTATGGAAAAGTAGGTGCAGGTCAGGTTTGGAATTTTGCGGTTAAAGAAAATGAACCTTTGAGGTATGCTTGGCATATGGATCAATTAAAGGGCGATAGTATCGAAATGGAGCTACATGGTCCTAACGGCTTTTTCAGAATGTTCAAGTTGCATAAAGAAAAGCCACATGCCATCATCGTTAAACAATATCACAAAAAAAACACGATAGCATTGGAACTGAAAAAGATTAATAAAGGACACAGTTATTTGATTAAAGATCGGAATTATGATTGCTTTGAGCCTTTTTCGCTAGATCAATCTTTTTCAGGTACCAAAATACTTGACTTCAGCAAAAGCCATGGATGGTATGATCTTGAGATAACTTGTAAAGAAGATCCAGAATTTTGTTTTGTATTTGCTGGGCATATTGAAAATGGGATGCCAAGTAAGACTGATCCCTTAATGGGAGATGTAATTAATTATTCTTAGGTCGACCAATATATAATGTAGATCGTTGTTTTTTTTTAAGGTTCATAAAAAAAGCGCACTTCACAGGTGCGCTTTTTTATCTGGCGACAAGATGACGAAATTCAAACAGCTTATGGGTTAAATACCAGCATCATGTACACAGCAAATAGAGCCAAATGAATAATACCTAAAATAGGAGTAGTTCTTTTCCCTAAAAAGCTGATTAAGCTTAGTAAGAGTGTCATTGTAAATAAAACAGTTTCTGTACCAGTTAATCCAAATAGAACTAATTTTCCTTTTAGTAATCCTACTAGCAGTACAGCGGGAACCGTTAAACCTACAGTCGAAACAAAAGCACCATGACATAAGTTGATACTTCTTTGAAATTCGTTATTACGAGCTGCTTTAACCGCTGCAATAGATTCCGGGGTAAATACAATGATAGCAATAAGAATACCACCCAATGCTATTGGAAGTTTTGCGGTAGCAATACCATAATCAACCACCACTGCCATTTGATGTGATAGCAATACTATTGGTAGAATCATTAAAATAAGAAGGGCTGAACGAATCCATATTTCCTTTTTACCCTGAGATTTTGGGGCATCTTTATTAACAGAATTTTGTATCTGGCTAGGATATTGGATTTCAAGATTTCCTTTTGCCGGTTGTATGTATAAGTGACTATATCCTTTTAATTGATAGTAAAGAAATGCGATGTATACAAGTATAATTAAAGTTGAAATGAATATCGCTTGTAAAGTCGTAAATGCGCCATTGCCTGCTCCTTGAATAAAATTAGGAAGTAATAATGAAGTTGCTCCAAGTATTACAATCATTGAAAAATAAGACAGTGTTCCCTGAGCATTATATTCTTGTTCTTTATATTTGGCACTGCCAAGTAAAATGCAAAGTCCTACCACAAGATTCATGATAATCATCATGACAGAAAAGATTGAATCCTTTCCGATTGTTGGAGATTCTGCTGGACCAAGCATAACAGCAGCAATCAAAACCACTTCGATCGTAACGATTGAAAGTGTAAGAATAAGTGTACCAAAAGGTTCTCCTAACTTATGTGCAAGCTCGTCCGCTTCTTTTACAACACCAAAAGAAGCGGTTAAAATTGTAGCCAGAAGAATGATAAATATGGTGATTGCCGATACAGGAGAAAATGTTGTTTTAAAAATCTGTTGATCAAATAGCATTAAACCGATGACAATAATCCAGATGGTGATTAATCGGATTATTGTTTTTGTACTCAGTATTGTTTTCATATTGTTTCCGTATATAAATTACTGATACAAATATCTTTACTAAAAGTGGTATTAATTTTAACATTTGATAAAAACTATATGTAACGTAATTTTTTTGTTTTAGTGATAGATGCGCGATTTCTAGTTTAGGAAGAGTATTTCTTATTATATTCAAGCCTGTATTCGTAATTTTTTTGTGTTGATTCGGAGTTACTAGATTCAATAATTGATATTTTTAGTATATTCGTTTTTATAACTATAATAAAAAATCTAAATCTTTGTTACAATTCTTTAAAAAATGTTAAGAAATCATTTAAAATATAGTGTTCTCTTTTGTTTATTGGGAGCAAGTGTAAGTTCATGTCAAACGACAGATCAAAAAAAGAACCCGAAGTAGAACATAATCCTGCAAAACAAGTCGTACCTGAAAGAGCTAAAGATTTGATCGGTCGTTGGGATTTGAATGTGGATAAAGATGGAAAAGTAGTACCATCTTGGATTGAAGTAAAACTATCTGGATTTAACACATTGGTAGGAAGTTATGTTGGTGACAGTGGCAGTGCTCGCCCTGTTTCTCATGTAAAGCTTGAGGATGGAAAATTTTCATTTGCTATTCCGCCACAATGGGAAGGTGGAGAAGGTGATTTTGTGATTGCAGGTGAATTGACGGCTACGGGTATTAAAGGGACCGTGACGACTAATAAAGGTGTTAGCTATAACTTTACAGGTGAAAAAGCACCTTATTTAAATCGTACAGGAACTGTTCAATGGGGAGAGGCTATTGAGCTTTTTAATGGTAAAGATTTGACAGGTTGGAAAACGATTGGTGGCGAGAATAACTGGTCGGTAAAAGAGGGGATCTTGACGAATGCAAAGGCGGGTGCTAATTTGGTAACAGATCAAAAATTTGAAGATTTTAAATTAGAAGCAGAATTTCGATATACAACCGGTGGTAATTCTGGTATTTATTTAAGAGGAAGATACGAATTGCAAATTGAAGACAGTCCAAAGGATCAACATCCAGGAAGTCTCTATTTTGGCGGTATCTATGGCTTTCTAGCTCCAAATGAAATGGCTACATTAGGACCAGATCAATGGCAGAAGTATGAGGTTACATTGGTTGGAAGATTGGTGACTATTGTCGCAAATGGTAAGACGATTATTAATAATCAAGAAATACCAGGAATAACAGGTGGTGCGTTAGATAGTAAAGAAGGTGAACCAGGACCTATATATTTACAAGGAGATCATGCTCCGGTTGAATTTAGAAAAATAAAGATCACACCAGCTAAGAAATAATAACAATACAAATAAAAAAGCCTCTTTCTACTGAAGGAGGCTTTTAATTTTATAAGATGATTTTTACAAATTGACCACTTGGATCGAACAATAAATCGATATCATTTGTCAGTTCGACTTCAAATCCAGCAGTAACTTTATCGATGGCGCTGATTTGTGCAGTTTTATAATTTGTATCCACGTAGCTGACTATAGTAGTTGAGATAAAACCCGTTGGAATAGCGGTATCATTGTCAGATTCTACTTCTTTCCAATTACCTTCTTGATCAAAATCAACTTCGATTCCATTGGCTAACTCCACACTGTAAGCTGTTTTATTTGTTGCAGTAGGAGTTTGTTTCTCTGTTTTCCGAATTGTTATACCTTTAAAATAAGTATCAAGAAAACTGACCGCCGCTGCAGGTAATTCGGTGTTTGGGACTTGATGATCATCATCTTTGTCACATGATACCACGATGAATGCAAGAGCAAGTAAGGCTGTAAATGTTAAAATTAGTTTTTTCATATTTTAATTCTATTAATCATCTATTTTAGTAAACTGCCCTTTTTTATTAAATTCCAATTCAAGACCATTTGAAATTTCAACTTCAAATTTACGGCTTGACTTTTTGATTTTTACAATGTGGGTATTAGGAAAACTTTTTGTAACATAATTTTGAATTGATTTTGGTACAAATTTTAAAGGAATAGCGTTATTGTGACCATCTACTTCTTCCCAATTTCCTGATTTATCAAATTCTATTTTTGTACCATTATTTAAAATCACTTGGTATTCTTTTGAAAGTAGATTTTCTTTTTCTTCAATTGTACTTGTGATCTGATTGCTGGCAAAATTGTTTTTAATAAATGTTTGTGCATTTGCAGGTAATTGATTGCTGTTAATCACCTTTTTTTGTGCATAACTAACTGTCGACAATGCTACTAAAGCAACGATCGCCATTGTTTTAATTTTGTTCATAATATATCCTCCTATTTATTTATATAACAAAGTTCCCATACAATTTGGTAAAGAATTAGGAATTATAGCTTTTGTATCTTAAAAATATGAAAATTATTTAAGTATGAGTAATTTATGCTGATGGTCTTATTTGTCTCTATGATTGTTTTAACTATAGAAAGTCCTAATCCATTTGAATTGACTGCAGTATTTTCTTTGTGAAATCGATCAAAAATATTTTCTGCTTGTAGTGCAGTGTTTTTGCCTGAATTTGCAATTGTAAAGAAATCCTTATGAATATCGATTTTTATAAATCCATTTTTTGATTTATTATAGTTGATAGCATTACGGAGTAAATTGGAAATTAATATCTTTACTAGATCCATATTGAAATCAGCGGAGAACTTTCCATGCTCAAGAACTTCTAAAGTGATTCCCCTAAATTCAATCAAGTCTGCTAACTCTTCACACGCTTCGTGAATCACGCTATTAAAATCCACTGTTTGCGTAGCATCAAATTGATTGTTTTCAATGCGAGATAGCATAAGTAATGCCTTATTTAATTTAATCATACGTTCTAAAGCTTCTTTAGTTTCACTGATCGTGATTAATGATGCTCTGCCAGTTGTTCATCTTCTAGCAGTAATTCTAGTTTATTACTACTGATCGCCAAAGGCGTCTGTAACTCATGGGAAGCATTTTCAATAAACAGTTTTTGTTGCTGGAATATTTTTTCATTGCGATCAAGCATTTTATCGATTTCGGTATCCAATAGCATAAATTCGCTAACATTACTGGTGATCGGTACAGCTGTTTTTATTTTCCCAAACTGGTAGCGCTCTAACTTGTCAAGAATTTGATAAAAAGGCTTAAAAGCACGGTGAAATACAAGGGTGTTAAGTAAAAATATACTCACAATAATCAAGATGTATAGTATTATCAAAGCAGTTGCCAGATCATATTTTAGTTCATCTTCTTCTACGGTTGAAGTTCGAATTTCCAGTTGATACAGCAGTTTGTCCTTACCATAGAAGTAAGTATTTAAAATTCGATAAGGCTCCATATCCTCATCATATGGCATATATATGAGATCGTTTTTGAAAATATTTTTTTCATCCTTGTTTACTTGCACATCAGATTTGGTGATTTTAAACTGATTAATACCAAATGTATCCGTTTTTAGAATAGATTCATCTTGGTATGCAGCACGAATAATTTCAATTTTTTGATTCTTTAAGCCGTCGTCTACATTATCATACACTTCTTCTGTGATGTATGCATAAAATAATGTTGCCCACACCGCAATTACAATCAAAATCATGATTGTAATGTATCTTATAGTGTAATTCTTGAGCGACTTTTTCATTAAAATATCTGGTTTTAAATAATGGTAATAGTAGTTAGTGGCATTATAAAGATCACTTCACCAGTTTTTGAAGCTCTTCAAACAATCGTGAATATATTTTTAGATCTTGGCCATTATTGCCTTGTGGATCATTAGATCAATTTGTATCCTATACCATAAACAGCCTGGATATCGATATCAGCATGATTATCTTTT
Organism: Sphingobacterium sp. IITKGP-BTPF85; assembly: GCF_001006065.1. NCBI lineage: Bacteria > Pseudomonadati > Bacteroidota > Sphingobacteriia > Sphingobacteriales > Sphingobacteriaceae > Sphingobacterium > Sphingobacterium sp. IITKGP-BTPF85. The sequence goes on along the minus strand of NZ_ASZT02000030.1, from coordinate 30,247 downwards.
AATTTTTTTCTTAAATTTTTTATTTGTGAATAAATAAAGTCTAAACTGTCAACCTGATCAATATGATCACCCCAAATTGACTCTGCTAAGCTATTTTTTTGAATAAGCTTAGTTGGCCTGATAATAAAATAATAGAGTAAATCAAACTCTTTCCGGTTGAGAATCACCGGTTTGTTATTAATCTGTATGCTTCTGTCTGTTGTGTTTACTGCAATATTTTTATACGTAATGATATCATCACCATGTTGATTCTTTCTGCGAATAATCGATTTGATCCGTGCATGCAATTCTGCCAAATGAAAAGGTTTGGCTAAATAGTCATCAGCACCTAGCTCTAAACCTTTTACTTTATCGTCTACAGAATCTTTGGCCGACAGGATGATGATCGATTCTTCTTTTCCAATTTCTTTAATCTTTTCTAAGAGTTGCAATCCAGAACCTCCGGGTAACATGATATCGAGTAAAATACAATCATATGAATAAATTGATATTTTCTCTAATGCGCTATTGTAATCAAAAGCTTGTTCAACAAGGTATTTTTCAGCTTCTAAAGATTGCATGATAACCTGGCTCAAGGCAACTTCATCTTCGATTAGTAATATTTTCATATCTTTTAATTAGCTAACAAAGTTAATTCCGAAATTAGGAAAGACTTAGGAATTAAAGTCCAATAACAACTACGACAATATCATCATTATGATAAGCAGGATGAAAATGGGAAATTGCTCTTTGATTTTTATAAATCATCAGTTCATCATAGACCATTTTTTCAGAATTCCTTTACCTTTTCCATGTACAAATTTTATTTCAGGCATATCCCAATATATTGCAGCATCCAACATATCGCGCATGTAGATGAGAGACTCATTGGCTAATTCATCTGGTGTATAATCCTGCCAGTCGTATAGAAAGGCTTCAGCATGTAAATCTATTTGTACAGGGGGTTTTTTCATGTAAATCTTTTTGCAAAGATACAAAAGTAAGATTAACAGGCTACAAATAAAGTTCAAGGAGCTTTACTTAACGTCGACAGCTGAATGGAGTCGGTCATACCATTTTTTGATAGTCGCAGCTTCCTCATAAGACTCTTTTTCAGCATGAGTAAGCATAATATCCTGTATTTGTATTATTAGATCATTATGGTCCTGAAAAATACCATTGCTGTCACGATAGTCATTAATTATTTCGAGCAAATGATTAAGCGATTTCATCTTGTGATATAAAATATGATGCTTTTCACCAATTTGATCTGCAATTTCTTCATACGCTACGCTAGAGTCATTCGTTTGGTTACGTGCCTTATTATAGAGCTGGCCGTAACCAGCAAGACGATGATTAAGATCATAAATCGTGCTTTCAAGATCTTCAATGAGTACAATGAGATTTTCTTGAATTTCAAAATCTTTTGATACGATTGACATAATACCCCTTTTTGTATGAATATAATTAAAATTTTGATCATTTTAAATTACAATAATGTAAAACAAAAAAACGCAATAAAGTTTTTTTGTTTTGCATCGAGCTTTTTATATCACCCATACAGCTAGTTTAAAGAAGTTTTAGTGTATATTATTAGTTTATTGTACCTTTGTTAGGTAAATAAGATTAGAGGCTGTTACAGGACTCTACATCTACCTAATGGTTGAGTATAATTGGGATTTTGTACTTAATATAGAAGGGAGGAAGTTCAAATTGATCTTTCTCCCTTTTTATTCGAAAACTTCAGAAAAGATTATTGTATATTAAATTAATGGGAAAAGAAATCACTATAAACGGGTATCAATTGGAAATTTGTTCCAATTCACCTCAATCTGCATTGTTTGCCGCGCAAGGTGGGGCTACGCGGATCGAATTTTGTCAAAATTTGGAAAATGGCGGCATCACACCTTCTTACGGTCAGATCGTTCAAGCAAGAAAGTTGATCGATATTGGAATACATGTCCTCATACGTCCAAGAGGAGGTGATTTTGTTTATTCCGATTTAGAGTTTGATGAGATGATGGCTGATGTACAGTTTTGTAAAGAGGCTGGCTGTGATGGTGTGGTGATAGGAGTAATGAAGAGCGATGCAACAGTTGATATTGAACGAACGAAAGCCCTTGTCGATGCTGCAAGACCCATGCATGTAACCTTTCATCGCGCATTTGATAAGTGCGCTGATCCACTGTCTTCGTTAGCTATTTTAATCGAATTGGGAATTGATCGTTTATTGACCTCAGGATTGCAGAATAAAGCCGTGGATGGAGTTGAATTACTTAAAGAATTGGTCAAATATGCGGAAGGAAAAATTGTTATTATGCCTGGTGCAGGAGTGGATAGTAATAATATTGAAATGATCTTAAAGACAACTGGAGCGACTGCTATACATAGTTCCGCGAAAGAAACAGTTTTTTCACAAATGTCTTATGATAGAAGTGAAGTGGAAGGTATGAATGAACCGATCTATCGTACATCAAAAGAAAAAGTCCACCAATTGGTAGACATCCTTAAAAAACAATAGCGTTGTAATTTACAACGCTATTGTTCCTAATATTTTTTAACCTATTTAGCTTCTAAAACTAATTGGTTTAAGATAGCATCGTTTTTAACGATTTGATTTGATTTCTTCATTTTAGATCTTGAACCAAGTTCAACATTACTACCTAAACTTAAGAACTGAACTTCAACACGTGAAGTAGTTTTATTTCTTCTATCTTTTCTTTTTAAACGTGTAACTCCCATTTTGATAAATTTTTATTGTTCAATAAAACGAGGTCGGAAGCGGATTCGAACCGCTGTAGGAGGTTTTGCAGACCTCAGCCTAGCCACTCGGCCATCCGACCCTATTTGTTCCCCTAGGGGAATGCAAAAGTAAAATTAATATTTGGATAAAAAAAGACTATTGTGTAATTATTTTTTAAAATAATCATTATCAAGCTGTTTTGTTTTTTGTGTTTTTTTTGATACTCCGCGTTTCAGAAAGACTGTAGCAAGAAACAGGTCCTTGTCTATTTTATTGTACAGTAATGTTGACTTTTGTTTTTTTAATATGTATCTGAATATTAGCAATTTATCCATTTGGCGTGTAACTTGCATTGTTTGTGAAAACACTAATAACATAATAGAGCGATGAAAAAATTATTATTATCAACTACTGCAGCAGTATTACTTTCTGTTGGTGCATATGCACAAGGAGGATTAGGATACGGAGTTAAAGCAGGTGTCAATCTTCCTTCTTACAGTTACGGAGGAAGTGACCTTTCTGATTCAAAATCCACTGTTAATTTTCATGTTACTGGTTATTTAGATGCACCCGTTACGAGCAACTTTTATATACAACCAGGAGTTTCTTTACAAGGAAAAGGAGCTAAGTTTGCAGATGTTAAACTTAATGGCAATACATATGAATTGAAACAAAATACAATGTGGTTAGAAGTACCTGTGAATTTTGTGTTGAAATTTCCAACAGTTGGTGAAGGTAAATTCTTCGTTGGAGCTGGTCCATATGTATCATTTGGTCTAAGCGGAAAAAATAAATATGAAGCTAAATCCGGTAGCGGAACAACCTCCATTAGCGATGATTTCAAATTTGGTAAAGATGAAACCCTTAAAGGTACAGACTTCGGTGTGAATTTTTTAGCAGGATATCAGTTGGGTAGTGGATTATCGATCAATGCTGGCTACGGTTTAGGTTTAACTAATATTGCTGGAGCAAAAACGTTTAATGGGGATGTTAAAAACCGAGTTTGGTCAATAGGCCTCGGATTCGGAATTTAATTAAAAGAATTAAGATTGTAATTAAATCTTTTAAAATTAAACCCTTGCTTTTTTAGCAGGGGTTTTATTGTCAACTAAAACTTTACATTAGTAGTATTGTTTGACAATTACAATTAGATGATACTATGATAAAATTTCTGGGCTTACCATTTTACGTCAAATTAGCTTGTACGCTAATTTCCATTGTTATTTTAGGTTATCTCGCAAAGATAGGGGATACAATATTAGTCCCCTTTATATTGGGTCTGCTTTTAGCGTTGTTGCTCGTTCCCGTAAGTAATTTTTTTGAGAGAAAATTGAAGTTTCCTCGCACTCTTGCTGGAATTATTACCGTTCTACTTTTCTTTGGCCTTTTAGGATTTGGATTTTACATGCTTGCTTCACAATTATCGATGATTAAGGAAGATTGGCCAGCTTTTAAGGAACAAATATTAGTGGGATTTCATAATGTGCAGATCTGGGTTACGGATCGCTTTGGAGTTATGCATAACGAACAAATGGATATCCTTAATAAGACGGCAACTAAGTCACTTGATAGCGGTACGCTCTTACTGGGAACAGCTTTGTTATCTTTATCTTCTCTCTTGATACTGTTTGTGTTTACTTTCCTTTATACTTTCTTTCTACTTATCTATCGTAGTCACATCGTGCGATTTCTGTTATTGTTAAATCATCAAGAACATCACAATATCGTTATGGATGTCGTTGGCCAAGTGCAGTATGTAGTAAAAAATATTTGATTGGTTTATTGCTACAGATGCTGATCGTGTCTACATTGGTATTTGCAGCTTTGAGTATCATTGGAGTGAAATATAGTTTACTGTTAGCTATTATCACGGGCGTGTTTAATGTGCTTCCCTATATTGGTATTTTCACGTCTATGTTAGTAATTGCACTACTTACTTTTGCGACGACCTCCTTTACACATGTACTGATTGTGACTGGAGCACTTATTATTATACATCTTATTGATAGTAATTTTATTGTTCCAAAGGTAGTTGGCTCAAAAGTAAAAGTAAATTCTTTATTTGCGATGATGGCGATAATCGTAGGAGAGTTGATATGGGGGATTTCAGGTATGTTCTTAGCAATTCCTATATTAGCTATCTGCAAAATTGTGATGGACCGTGTAAAAGAATTGAAGCCATGGGGCTACTTGCTTGGAGAAGAAGATCATAAAGGAGATACTTATTGCACTATACGTAATACAATAAGTTCTAAGAAGTAGCAATAAATTAGTTTTTTTTGGAGTATTTCAGCGTAAAGCCAGGATTTGGAATTGACTTAAAAGTCATTGTGATTTAAATACTGTATTTGAGCTTAAAGCTTGTTTTTTCTTCAAGTCACACCTATGTTAGGAATTATATAAATTATTCATTACAAGGCTCCATAAGTAGTAAAAAGCAGCATATAAAAAAGGCTTCTAATTTAACATTAGAAGCCTTTCTTGTTTTCAATCAGTGCAATTCTATCACACTTTGATTTCTACTTCAACACCTGAAGGTAATTCAAGTTTCATCAATGCATCAACAGTTTTAGAGTTAGATGAATAAATATCTAACAATCTCTTGTATGAACATAATTGGAATTGCTCACGCGCTTTTTTGTTAACGTGTGGAGAACGTAAAACTGTATAGATTTTTTTCTCAGTAGGTAATGGAATAGGACCACTAACAACTGCACCTGTAGGTTTTACTGTTTTTACGATTTTCTCAGCTGATTTGTCAACTAAATTGTAATCGTATGATTTCAATTTGATTCTGATTCTTTGGCTCATTTTTGTTTTTGTTTAAAATGATCTCCCGTTAGAGCTATTATCAACAGGAGATCGGTTTACTTTATATTAGAAAGGATTATTCTCCTTTTAATTTACCTTTTGCTTTTGCAACAACTTCTTCAGTTACGTTACGTGGAGCTTCTTCGAAGTGATCAAATTCCATAGTAGAAGTTGCACGACCTGAAGTGATAGTACGCAATTGTGTTACGTAACCAAACATTTCCGAAAGTGGAACTAATGCTTTAATTACTTGAGCACCATTACGGCTATCTAAACCTTGCATTAAACCACGACGACGGTTTAAGTCACCCATTACATCACCCATGTTTTCTTCTGGTGTTAAAACCTCTATTTTCATAATTGGTTCCATTAAGACAGGAGAACATTTTGGCAATGCTTCACGGTATGCTGAACGAGCAGCTAATTCAAACGATAATGAATCTGAATCGACAGCGTGGAATGAACCATCAATCAAACGAACTTTCATTCCTGATAATGGGAATCCTGCTAATACACCATTTTTCATTGAAGTTTCAAATCCTTTTTGAACTGAAGGGATAAATTCTTTTGGAATTTTACCACCAACAATTTCATTTACGAATTGAAGAGGAGATTTAGTTAAATCGTAGTCAGCATCAGCTGGAGAAATAACAACTTTAATGTCTGCAAATTTACCACGACCACCTGATTGTTTTTTGAATACCTCACGGTGTTCTGTAGTTCCGTTGATAGACTCTTTGTATGATACTTGAGGAGCACCTTGGTTAACCTCAACTTTGAACTCACGTTTCAAACGATCGATCAAGATCTCTAAGTGAAGCTCACCCATACCAGAGATAACTGTTTGACCAGTTTCTTCGTCAGTTTTTACTACGAATGTAGGATCTTCTTCAGCTAATTTACCAAGACCAATACCTAATCTATCGATGTCAGCTTGAGTTTTAGGCTCAATCGCTAATCCGATAACTGGCTCTGGGAAGTTCATTGACTCTAACACGATAGGGTGTTTTTCATCACATAAAGTATCACCAGTTTTGATGTCTTTGAAACCAACAACAGCACCAATATCACCAGCCTCGATGAAAGGGATAGGGTTTTGTTTGTTAGCGTGCATTTGGAAGATACGAGAGATACGCTCTTTGTTACCTGAACGAGTGTTCAATACATAAGAACCTGCATCTAACTTACCTGAATAAGCACGGATGAAACACAAACGACCTACGAAAGGGTCAGTTGCAATTTTGAAACCTAATGCTGCGAAAGGCTCGTTAACATCTGGTTTACGTAATAATTCTTCACCTGTATCTGGATGAGTACCTTTAACACCTTCTGAATCCATTGGAGAAGGCAATAATTCCATTACTAAATCCAACATAGTTTGAACACCTTTGTTTTTGAAAGATGAACCACAAACCATAGGGACGATAGAGTTATCCAATACTGCTGCACGTAAAGCATTTAAGATTTCACGCTCAGTTAATGAATTAGGATCTTCGAAGAATTTTTCCATCAAAGACTCATCATAACCCGCAACAGCTTCTAATAAACGCTCACGGTATTCAGCAACCTCTTCCAACATATCTTCTGGAATAGGAACTTCTGTAAACGTCATACCTTTATCATGCTCGTTCCAAACAATACCACGGTTGTTAATTAAATCAACAACACCAGTAAAAGTGTCTTCAGCGCCGATAGGTAATTGCAAAGCAACTGCTTCAGAACCTAACATTGATTTTACTTGACCAACAACTTTTAAGAAATCAGCACCAGAACGGTCCATTTTGTTAACGAAACCGATACGTGGAACGGCATAGTTATCAGCTAATCTCCAGTTAGTTTCTGATTGAGGCTCAACACCATCAACTGCAGAAAATAAGAATACTAATCCGTCTAATACACGTAATGAACGGTTTACTTCAACCGTAAAATCTACGTGACCTGGAGTATCGATAACGTTTACTTGGTATTTGTTACCACGGTACTGCCAGAAAACTGTAGTAGCTGCAGAAGTAATCGTGATACCACGCTCAGCCTCTTGCTCCATCCAGTCCATTGTTGAAGCACCTTCGTGCACTTCACCAAGTTTATGATTAACTCCTGAGTAGTAAAGAATACGCTCAGTTGTAGTTGTTTTACCAGCATCGATGTGAGCAGCGATACCAATATTTCTAGTGAATTTTAAATCTCTTGCCATAATATTTTTAAGCATTAGCCCAGATGGAGCTAAATATTTTTCTGTCTAAATAAGTACACCGATCCTGATAAAAGAATGAACGTTTACCAAAGATCGGTGTAATCATATTTTTGTGTGTAAGTTCAAAACTAGAATCTGAAGTGTGAGAACGCTTTGTTAGCTTCAGCCATTTTGTGCGTATCTTCTTTCTTCTTAACAGCAGCACCTTCACCTTTAGAAGCTGAAATGATTTCTCCTGCTAATTTTTCAAACATTGTTTTCTCACCACGTCTGCGTGAATATGAAATTAACCATTTCATACCCAAAGCAATTTTACGCTCAGGACGAACTTCCATAGGAACTTGGAAGTTAGCACCACCAACACGACGAGATTTAACCTCTACAGCTGGCATAACGTTGTTTAAAGCTTTTTTCCAAGCTTCTAAACCGCTTTCGCTAGTTTTTTGCTCTACTAATTCAATTGCATTGTAAAAAATTTCGTATGCTGTAGATTTTTTACCATCGTACATCATATTGTTTACAAAGCGTGTTACCTGAGTGTCGTTAAACTTTGGATCAGGTAAAATGATTCTCTTTTTTGGTTTTGATTTTCTCATTTTTCTTTCCTCCGTTTAATTATTTCTTTTTACCTTTTGCTGGCGCAGCCGCTGCTTGTCCTGGTTTAGGACGTTTAGTTCCGTATTTAGAACGACGTTGGTTACGACCTGCTACACCTGAAGTATCTAATGCACCACGGATAATGTGGTAACGTACACCTGGTAAATCTTTAACACGACCACCACGAATCAAAACGATTGAGTGCTCTTGTAAATTGTGACCTTCTCCTGGGATGTAAGCGTTAACCTCTTTACCGTTTGTTAAACGTACACGAGCTACTTTACGCATTGCTGAGTTTGGTTTTTTAGGGGTAGTAGTATATACACGTGTACATACACCTCTTCGCTGTGGACATGAGTCCAACGCTGGTGACTTACTCTTGTCAACCAGAGCTACTCTACCTTTTCTAACTAATTGTTGAATAGTAGGCATTTACCTGATTTTGTTATTTAATTTTATTCTTAAATTATTATAAGTTCGCAAAGATAACCATTTTATTGTTAAATCGAAATGTCCAGTCAATTAGTTTTCCACATTTTGCTTGAAAATCTTAGAGTTAGCTGTTAGATTAGTTTTTTTGTAATAAGTAACGAACAACTTGATCAGCTCCATATTTCGATAAATGATCGTCATCATGCATGTAGGGATCTTGACCATTGTATTTAATTATTTCAGGTAAATTGTAAATATCAATGTAAATATCTTCTGGAATAAAGGTTTTTAGATAAGTGTTGATATGTGCAGATCGGGATTCAACGTAGTTTCTTCTTTTACACTTTTATTTTTTATCTGTAGAGCCAAAATATTTGGAAAGATGATAGAATAACTAGGGGTCTGTCCGATCATTTTAAGTGGAATACCATTTTCTTTGAAATATTGAATTACTTGCTGAAGTTTTATTTTTAAGGTTTCATCCGGATATTGTTGCGAGCCCCAGAAACCAACAAGTATCACTTCATCAATTTTTTTCGTATTTTCTGGTATAAATTTTTCATACATATAGTCGATCAGTTCGCAAGATGCCTCTGGCCCTTTGGTGTCCAAAAGTGGATAAGTAGTGGATACGGTTGCTTGTAAAAGATTGATATTTTGTTTTTCTAATTGCTCTTTTAAACTCTGTCCGAAAACACCCGCATGACTATCCCCTAGTAAAAGAATATTCTTTTTGTTTGGAATGATGGTGGCACAGCTTTCAAAATTATATTGCTTAAATGTATTGTCTATATCCAGATGGCATATGCCTTTTCTGAATTGTGAAGCAAGTCTGTTTTTTCTGTAATTGGTGTTATAGTTCGTCAGGTAATCAATTTCTTTGTTTATTTGTAATCGATTATAAGGAAATAACATCATAATTCCTGTTAGCAACACAACAACGATGGTAGCAGCTATTGTAAATGGTAGTTGATCAAATTTCTTATTGATCTCGATGAAATAATAGGAAATACTTGCACAAAGTAAAGATAGTGTGAGGATGGGAATGATAATAAGAGGTTGATTCAATCCAAGATAAATGGCGAATACATAAATTGGCCAATGCCATAGATATAAAGAATAGGATAGTTTCGCTACCCATTGTATTGGTTTAATGGATAAAAAATTGAAATCGCACTGTGCTATAATGATACCAAAGGTCGCAATGACAGGAATAAGTGTATAATAGGAAGGCCAGCTTATATTTTGTTCGTTAAATAAATAGATACTAACAATTAAAATAGCATATCCCGTAATTGCAACTACTTTTCTGAAGAGCTTGGGTATCGACTTTTGAGTATAAGACTCTCCTAAAAATGCAAGTCCCCCAATTAACATTTCCCATGCCCGAGTCGGGAACATATAAAAACTGAAGGATTGATCTGTATTATTGAAATATAAGTTCAGACCTAATGACAGGATAATCAAAAAGATGAAAAAGCTAACAAACCTTATTTTATTGTTCGAGTAAAGACTTTTAAAAGGGAATAAGAGGGCAGGGTATAAAAGGTAAAATTGCCATTCGACCGATAATGACCATGTGTGCAAAAGGATGTTATTTTGAGAGGCAACATCAAAATATCCACTATTTAAATAATATTCAATATTGGAACTAAAGATTATGCTGAAAAATGCATTATTTCCAAGTTGCTGTAAGTCTTTTGGAAGTAATATAAAACTACCAATAATAGAAACACCTACAAGAAGAAACAAAAGTGCAGGAATAATGCGTGTTATACGTTTAGTGTAGAATTGCTTAAAAGAAAAGTTGCTATTCTCAAAGCCCTTTAAAATAATTCGGGTCATTAAGTAGCCAGAGATGACGAAAAAAATATCCACACCACTAAAGCCACCATCAAAATAGGGTACTTTGAAATGAAAAAAAATTACTGCCAGTACCGCTAAAGCACGTAATGCCCCTATATCATTTCTAAATTTCATTTTTAAAGTAACTTGTAAACTGCAAATCTGAACAAAATAATTTATTTCACCTATTAAATTTTGTTCCATTTTATTTTTTAGACAATATCATAAAAACATGAAATTGCGTTCATGTTTTTATGATATTTTTGTATCGTTTATCAAAATCGAAAGTATCAATATGAAAAAAATCATCCTGCTTACGCTGACTCTGTTGTGTTCTAAAGTATATAGTCAGACATTTGAAGTAGTGCCTTTGGGAGTTTATGGAGGAGATCATGAAGATAATCTATCTTCATACTTGATTGGTAAGTATAAGGCAAATGCGTATTTAGCGCTAGATGCCGGTACTATAAATGCTGGAATTCGAAAAGCAATAACCTTAAAAACATTTGAGGTGCCAGCCGGCAGGGTATTGCGAGATTATATCAAAGGGTACTTCATCTCGCACGGACATCTTGATCATCTGGCAGGGATGATAATCAATTCTCCCTCAGATGCTGCAAAAAATATTTACGCAACAGCAGCAATGATAGATGTATTGAAAGCGCATTATTTCATAAACGATACATGGGCTAATTTTGCTAATGAAGGTGATTTACCCATACGGAAATATCAATATAAACGTTTAAAAATTGGCGAGATCGATACGGTAACAAATACCGGAATGACTATTCAGGCTTTTGATTTAAGCCATGTGAACCCGATGAAGAGTTCAGCAGTTTTAGTAACTATAGGCGACAGTTCTATCGTATACCTAGGAGATACAGGAGCAGACCGTGTGGAAAAGGTCACAAATCTTGAAAATTTATGGCAGTCTATAGCACCCATAATTAAATCACGACGATTGAAAGCTTTAATGATTGAAGTTTCATTTCCGAATGCACAACCAGAAAAATTACTTTTTGGACATTTAACACCTCTACTTTTAAATGAAGAATTGGGAAAGCTAGCAACTTTTACCGGAAGAGATATGCTACAAGGTTTAAATGTTATTGTTACCCATATGAAGCCTGTTTCCGATAATGTTGACACGATTAAACGGCAATTGCTGGAAAATAATTCTTATAAAGTTAATTTTATTTTTCCGGAGCAAGGAAAACGAATGGTCTTTTAATATATACTGTTAATGATGGCTATTTTTTCAATTGAATGTCAATTTTTGGGTTTTACCTAAAAAAAGTGAATTTTTCTACTTAGATTTAAGAATAATTGGAAGGTGTATGAGAGATTGTTTTATTTTGTAAATCAGATTGTTATGAATTATTTAGAGGATGTTCAAAAGTTGTTTTTGTATTATAAGCATTTAGTTGATAGTACTTTGAATCAGTTAAGTGATAGCCAGTTATTTTGGCGTTACAATGATGAAAGTAATAGTGTAGCTGTACTTATTCAGCATATATCCGGTAATATGAAGTCTCGTTTTACAGATTTTCTTACTTCTGATGGTGAAAAAGAATGGAGAAATCGTGATGCAGAGTTTGAATTGGTGGATCAGGACAAGAATAGGTTGTTTCGGGAATGGAATGAAGCATGGGACAATTTATTTAACACCTTGAAGTGTTTGGAATTTGAAGATCTAGGAAAGCTAATTTATATACGTAATCAGGGCCATACAGTGGTAGAAGCAATTAATCGACAATTGGCTCATTATCCCTATCATGTAGGACAAATTGTTATGTTGGGAAAAATGATGAAAGGGAATAATTGGAAGTCACTATCCATCCCGAAGGGCGAATCAGAAGTTTTTAATGCTGTTAAATTTACGCAGACCAGGCATATTGAGCATTTTACAGATGAGATGTTGAGACATTTGGATGGTTAGTTTCTCTTTGAAATGAAAAGCCCCCAAAAAAGTGTTTTACTTGATTGGAGGCGTCCATTGTATTTTAATATGACTTAACTGATTAAAGTAAAATCGATTTGACGTTTGTCAAGATCAACCTTTTTAACTTTGATCTGTACTTCGTCACCTAATTGATATTTCTTTTTCTTGCGTTGACCTATGATTGCAAAGTTCTTTTCGTCTAATACATAAAAGTCGTCGTTAATGTCTCGTAATCTAACCATACCTTCGCATTTGTTGGTTTCAATTTCTACGTACATCCCCCATTCAGTTACACCAGAGATAATTCCTGTATATTCAGTCCCGATCTGTTCCTGTAAAAATTCAGCTTGTTTATATTTAATTGAAGCACGTTCGGCTTCTGCTGCCTTCTTCTCCATTTGTGAAGTGTGTTCACACATTTTTTCATAATGATCGGCATTGATTTTATCACCTCCACTTAAATAGTATGCTAATAATCTATGTACCATTACATCAGGATATCGGCGAATAGGTGAAGTGAAGTGCGTATAATAATCAAATGAAAGACCATAATGACTTGTTCCTTTTGTCGTATAGATCGCTTTTGCCATCGAACGAATCGCCAAGGATGTTAACATATTTTGCTCTTTACTGCCTTCAATTTTAGTCATTAAAGCATTGAGAGATTTTGCAGTTTCTTTGTCAGATTTGATCGTTAACTTATGCCCGAACCGAGCAGCAAATTGAGAAAATGTAGTTAATGTCTCTGGATTCGGGACATCGTGAAAACGATAAACAAATGGTAATTTATTTTTTCCTTTTCCCTGTTTCCCAATGTATTCAGCAACTTTTCTATTGGCTAAAAGCATGAAATCTTCAATGAGTTTATGCGCATCTTTTCTTACTTTGCTATAGACCCCCGTTGGTTTACCGTTCTCATCCAACGTGAATTTTACTTCTTCACTTTCAAATGCAATTGCACCATTTTTAAATTTGCGCTCACGAAGAATATAAGCAAGTTCATTTAGTTTTAGTATCTCTGAAGAAAAATCTCCTGTTTTTGTTTCAATAACTTCTTGAGCTTCTTCGTAAGAAAAGCGTCGATCAGAATGAATGATAGTTCTTCCAAACCATTGCTCTACAACATTTGCCTTTTCATCAAGCTCAAAGACCGCTGAGAAACAAAGTTTATCCTCATGTGGTCGTAATGAACATACACCATTGGAAAGTCGCTCTGGAAGCATGGGGATTACCCTATCGACAAGATATACTGAAGTACCTCTTTCGTATGCTTCTTTGTCCAGTTCAGTCTCTGGAATAACATAGTGCGAAACATCGGCAATATGGACTCCAATTTCATAATTCCCATTTTCTAATTGCTGAAAAGAAATTGCATCATCGAAATCTTTTGCATCAGCAGGATCAATTGTAAATGTGGTGATTGCCCTAAAATCCCTGCGTTTTGCAATTTCTTCCTTAGAGCAGGTCTCTGGTAAAGCATTTGCCTCTTCTTCAACTTTTTTAGGAAACTTTAATGGAAATCCGTAGTCTGCCAATATAGCATTCATTTCCGTGTTGTTTTCTCCTTTTTTACCTAAAATAGTCTTGACTTTGCCAATCGGATTTTTTGCACCTTGTGGCCAGTCAATAATAGAGACTACAACCTTTTCTCCATCCTTAGCACCCTCAAGATTATCAAGCGGTATAAAAATATCATGTAACATTTTTCTATCGTCTGCAATAAAGAATGCGAAGTTCTGAGAAAGATTGATAATACCTGTGAAATCTGTTTTTGCACGCTGTATGATTTCAACAACTTCTCCTTCTTTTTTACGGCCTCTGCTCTTTTCAAAAGTATGTACTTTAACAATATCTCCATGCAGTGCTTGACGTAATTTTCGAGGTGCTACAAAGATATCATTCTCAAATTCGTCTTGAGGTATAATATAAGCAGATCCTTCAGCAGTCATATCGACTTTTCCCGTCACGTAAACTTTAAGTTGACGAAGTTTGAATTTACCCTTCTCAACCTCTAAAAAAGGGCTGTTTTTCGGATGGTCAGTCAGAATGTTGGCGATTGCTATTTTGGAATCTGAATCGTGAACGTTCAGCTTTGATGCGACTTGTTTATAGTTGAGTGGCTTGTTGTTTGACTTCTCGAAGATGTCGATGATGAGCTGTGTTAAAACCTCTTGGTACGGGTTTTCTTTTTTTGTCGTCATACGTTTTTATTTACTTTTATCGTGTTGTAAGTGGGGGAGAAGGCTACTGTAGTTTGCAATATAATACCATTGCTATTTAGGCTATTCCCGATGTCTTATCACATACAATATACAAATATTAATCCGAAATTGTGGATATCTAAGTGTTCTTTGTTTTTGTTATAGAATTAAGTGTATTTTTAATTCTATTTAGCATATTTAATATTTTGATAAACAGTGTATTGAATATTAAATAGCTTAATGAATCATTATTTGTAATGTTGATAAACAATATACTTTCAGGTTTTGCTCGATTTTTAATACATTGCTAAATGTATTTTTATCAAATTCTTATTTGTTTAAATTTAATAAAGTGTATTGTATCAATTATTTAGATTTCTTTTTGCTAAATTTTAGTTGATGATTAAGAAAGAACTTTAGCATCAGGATTTAGGAGAAGCGCGTGCAAAGAAAAGGTTTTCAGAAATGTTGATATCTTCCTTCGAATTCAGTAAAATTTTGTTTTTTTATTATTTTTCCTGACATTGATCGCATAGACCCAGGGCATTTATAGCTACAGCTTCAAGTTTGTAACCTTCCGGAATGTTGAAGGAGGGAAGTGTGATTTCATCCATACAAAATACGGAGTTACAGCTTCTGCAGATGAAGTGTACATGTTGGTCATGATGATTGTGCTCGGAGCAGTTGGTCGAACAGAGGGCGTAAGTAGCTGTACCATTTAGATCAAAAATTTTATGCAATATTCCCTTCTCCTCAAATGAAGCTAACACGCGATAGAGGGTGACACGATCAATTTCTTTACCGATTAATTTTTCGAGCTCTGGTTGTGAAATGGCTGATTTCTTAGTCGATATAACTTCTAAAGTTCGCAGTCTAGGCTGTGTAACCTTAAGCTGATATTGTTTTAGTAAAGTTGTAAAATCGACACGCTCATGTACTGTTTTTTCCTGTTGTTGCTCTTTACTCATAATACAAAAATACATCATTATTCTAATATAAAAAAACGGTCAGAAACAAGTTATTCATACTCGTTTCTGACCGTTTCTTTAAAGTCGTTTTATATCGATTTTATTTTCCTGCCGCCTTCGCGTGGTCAGCCAAGAAAGTAGCAAGGCCACTATCTGTTAATGGGTGTTTTAATAAAGCTGTGATTGCAGATAAAGGACCTGTCATCACATCAGCTCCAATCTTAGCACAACCTAAAATGTGCGCACTGTTACGTACCGAAGCCGCTAAGATCTGTGTTGGGAAACTGTAGTTATCATAGATTAAACGGATCTCTTCGATAAGTCCTAAACCATCTGTAGAAATATCATCTAAACGACCAATGAAAGGTGAAACATAAGTAGCTCCAGCTTTTGCAGCTAGGAGTGCCTGACCTGCAGAGAAAACCAAAGTACAGTTTGTTTTGATTCCTTTTTTGCTGAAATATTTAATTGCCTTGATACCATCTTTGATCATAGGAACTTTAACAACAATCTTGTCATCTAACTTTGCAAGTGCTTCTCCTTCTTTGATCATTTCTTCGTAGTTTGTAGAAATTACCTCCGCACTTACATCGCCATCTACGATAGCACAGATCGCTTTGTAATGATTGATTACATTCTCGTCACCACTGATTCCTTCTTTGGCCATTAAACTTGGGTTTGTTGTTACCCCGTCTAATACACCTAAATCTTGTGCTTCTTTGATTTGTTCTAAGTTTGCTGTGTCAATAAAAAATTTCATCTTGTATTGAATTGATTGTTAATTGTTTGGTTTATTTACCATTAAGTGGCAAAGTTATCGATTAAAATTCACTAATCTTGTGCAGAAATGAAATTACTGCACAAAAATTGCTTAGTCATTACTGTTCATTTTAGATCATTCCTTTCATTTACTTCTATTATTCATTGATATGCAGATATTTCGTTCGCTTCAGTATCCAAATTTTAGATTACATATAATTGGCCAGGCAATCTCATTGATGGGCACATGGATGCAACGTGTTGCTATAAGTTGGTTAGTATATAAGTTAACAGATTCTGTTTTCTGGTTAGGTTTTGTATCTTTCATCTCCTTGCTTCCTTCTTTGGTATTATCTCCATTTATTGGAAGCTTTGTCGATAAACATAAAAAGTATAAGCTTGTTTTTATTACGCAAATAGGTCTCATGATTCAAGCAGGAATCTTAACACTGTTAGTGTACCTGAAGATGGAAACAGTATTGTGGTTATCTATTTTGGGATTTGCACAAGGAGTAATCAACGCTTTCGATGTGTTAGGAAGACAATCGTTGATGGTACATTTAGTGGATAATAGAAAAGATTTGCCTAATGCAATAGCACTAAATTCTTCTATATTTAACGCTGCGCGTATGGTTGGTCCGGCTATTGGTGGTATATTATTGAGTACATACGGTGAAATGATGTGTTTCAGCAGTAATTTTCTGAGTTTTATCCCTGTTTTGATTACTTTATGGATGATGAATGTCACAGAAAGTACAGCAAGCTTAAGCAAAGGAAGTAATTGGCAGGGCTTGGTCGAAGGGTTTTACTATTTGAAAAGATCGCCCCACATTTTTTCGCTTATTATAGTGATGACTTTTTCTAGCTTATTAGTGATTCCATATACTTCTTTATTACCTGCCGTAGCAAAAGAAATGTTTAATGGCGATGCAGGTACATTTTCATGGTTTGAAAGTGCAGCTGGTCTTGGGGCAATGATAGGTGCTATTAATATGGCACGGCTAAAATCGGGGACTAATATGCGCTACCAAGTAATGGGCGCAGCACTGTTAATGGGAGCTGCCTTGTTTTTACTCGGGCATTCATCTGTTTTAGTTCTTGCTCTCTTATATACGGCGATCGTTTCTTTCGCTATGATGATGCAGAACTCCAGTATTAATACGTATATACAGACGCATGCGATGCCGATCTACAGAGCACGAGCAATTTCTTATTATGTAATGGCATTTCAAGGTATTTTCCCTATAGGTAGTTTGCTTATAGGGGCTTTAGCAAGCTATTTCGGATTGCGTAGTGTCTTATACTTTATGGGCGGTGCAGGTGTTTTGATTGCTTTATCTTATTATTTATATTTACGTCTGCATATTCATAAAAGGCTCTTTAAGTTTTAACTTTCTCTTGAGTAATTTAAGCGTTTTCTTTTTGTAATCAATCACTGCGCCATAAGGAGCTAAAATATCTCCTCCGATCACTCCAATCACAGGACGTAGATTCATCTGTTCGTAAGCATAGTTAATAGAACTGAGGTCAAGAACTGCAGCCCTATAATTTTTTATTTTCCAATCATGGATTTTAAAAAGAGGAATATGAATCAAAAAACTTTCCATGTTATTCGTGCCCAAACCTGTTGAAAGCGTATCGGTACTTTCTAATTGGAATTGGTCTGTGTGAATTTTTTCTAATTGGTTTTTATCAAAAACAGTCTTTGAAGCTCCTGTATCTAAAACCATTAAATGGGTAGTTTCGTATAAAGTGACCTCTATTAAAATATGAGTGCCTTGCTCCTGTAATTGTAAAATCTGTAAGGGGATGATTGCCATATTCCAAACATAGAAAAAATATGTGCTTCATGAAAGTTAAAGTATCTTTATTTAGATATATTAATGCACTTGATCTAAAGTTTGCCGTAAAGCGGTAGGATTATTTAAATTTTTAAACTGCGTTGGTGTTAAACCTGTGTTTTTTTGAATTGATTGCTGAGATATGCAGTGCTTGAATAATTAAGTTTTTCAGCGATTTCAGCTAATGAAAGTTCATCGTAAATTAATAACTCCTTAATATATTCTATTTTTTGGAAGATAGCATATTTTTCAATACTGATACTTGCTACAGAAGAGAAGAGGGCACTTAAAGAGCTGTATTCAACATGTAAATGATCACTTAATATATCTGATAAATTTTTATTCAGATAGTTATAAGGATAGCGTGTATAATCGATGATCAGCAATTTTATTTTTTCAATAAGACGCGTGTTTCTATCATCGATTAATTCAAAACCAATAGCATGCAGACTTTCCTTCACTTTCTTTCGTTGTTCAAGCTGTAGTGAATGGTCCAACGTAACAACACCTAGTTGTAGATCATGATAAGGGATATGCAACTCTTTAAATATATTTTCTACAGCCATCTTACATCTATTGCAGACCATATTTTTAATAAAGAGTTGCATATTATTTTTATAAAACGTTAATATCTTTTAGTACATTATTCATGTTTCGAACAGCATCCGCACTTTTGTGTAGTTTTTGCTTTTCCTCTTCCGAAAGCTTCAAAGGTACAATTTTATCCCATCCATTTTTATTGATGATGACTGGAACACCTAAATTGATATCCGATAATCCAAATTCTCCATCCAAAAATACACTTGCTGTGAAAAGCTTGTTTTGATTTCTAACGATACTTTCAACTACAGCTGCAGTAGCTGCCCCAGGAGCATACCATGCAGAGGTTCCGATTAAGGATGTCAAAGTTGCACCGCCTACCATTGTTTTCTGAATAATTTCTTCTTGCTCCTCCTCAGTTAAAAAATCAGTTACAGGAATACTATTCCATGTGGCATGTTTGATCAGAGGAATCATGGTCGTATCGCCGTGACCGCCGACAACAATTGCATTAAGGTCACTTGCAGAAGCGTTTAATTTTTGACTTAGCTGATATTTAAATCTTGCAGAATCCAATGTTCCCCCCATACCTATGATTCTATTTTTGGAAGACCAGAGCTTTTTAAAGCCAAATATGTCATGGTATCCATTGGATTTGAAACAATAATAATAATGACCTCAGGAGAATGTTTTATCAAATTATCAACTACTGTTTTAACAATATTTGCATTAGTGCCGATTAGTTCTTCTCTGGTCATGCCCGGTTTTCTAGGAATTCCTGAAGTAATAACTGCAACAGTGGAGCCTGCGGTTGCACTATAATCATTCGTTACACCTATTATTTTTGAGTCGAATCCCAATAAAGCAGCAGTCTGTGACATATCTTGTGCCTTACCTTCAGCAAACCCTTCCTTGATATCTAAAAGGATGATTTCTTCAGCAACCTCTCTTCTGATTAAATTATCTGCAGTTGTCGCTCCAACTGCTCCTGCACCAACTATTGTAACTTTCATAAGCCTTTTAATTTTGGTCCTTAGACATTAATTTTTCTTTGAATTTACTCAATAAATAGTAGGAAAGCAATTAAGTTGTATAAAAAATGATAGGAAATAAAAAGGAGAACTTTCGTTCTCCTTATATTAAAATGGATAGCCAATAGCTAGATTAAACATTAAATTGTCCTTGCGCCATCTGCTACTTCCTAAATCAATATCTTTCAAGACCCATCGCTCTCCTTTATCCAAATATGGAATACGGAATGGAATAGCAAAATCTGTTCTTAATATAAGAAAAGTAAAGTCAAATCTTAAACCTAAACCGCCACCAACAGCTAATTCAGTCAAGAAATCTTTGCTAAATTTTGCTCCGGGCTTTTCATCATCTGTATTTTGTAGCCACACATTACCGGCATCAATAAATGCCGCCCAATGGACAAAACCAGCCAATTTAGCACGATATTCTGTACTCATTTCCAATTTTATATCTCCAGTTTGATCAGCATAGAACTTATTGGTCCCAATGTTTTGAGGTTTTAAAGTTCCTGGACCAATTGCTCGAGCAGCAAAAGCGCGAATACTGTTTGGACCACCCACATAATACTGTTTTAGATAGGGTAAAGCACGAGAGTTACCATAAGAGTAACTTAGACCTAAACTGACTCGCGATGCTAATTGTGAATTTTCACTTAGTTTTAAATAATGTCTACCATCACCACTTACCTTGATATATTGAGAAAAATAAGCGTTGAATAATTTAAATGTTTTACCCTCATTGTAGTTGGCACCTTTTATCAATCCCAATACATTACCAGATAAATCTAAATTTCCTTTAAAATAAAAGGTGTTTTTTAGATTTTTGTTCATCATATTGGATAAAGTAAAATTATAATTTGGACCAATAGTAAATTGTGGTTCTATAGCATGTTTTAGCGTTGGCACCGTATCCATCTGGGCTTTATACTCATCTGAAACACGGCTGGGCTGTACATATGTAATCTCTAATAATCCCAAATCATGTTGTTTCTCTTCAGATTCCTGCCAGATATAACCATAGTCAAGTTTTAGTGATCTTAATGTATATGCTCGAGTTCTATTTAAGAATTCAAATCCCGTTTTGATGTAGGTTTTTGGTATAAATCTACGACTGGGATTTATTTTGAAAGGCGAAAGAATACGGGGAAACGTTAAAGTAAGGTCTGCACCATAGCGATAATAGCTTGAGTTTAGACTTACACTTCCACCGGTCTGTGTTTCGTATCCACCAAACACATTTAGACTTAACAGTTCGGCACCTCTAAAGGCATTGCGTAATTGCCAGTTCACATTAAGTTCAGTTCCATTATATACCGAAGCCATTTTTCCTAACAATTCGAGACGAATAGATTTCTTAGGAAGAGGAGTAAGATAGTAATATACATCTAGTCCGTTTTTGACATCTTTACTATCAACGAAATTGTTTTTAACAAATTTGAAGCTATTTAGATTTACAAGGTGGCTGATTGTTTTATTATGGGCACCGCGATTATAACGATCTCCCTTTTTAAAGAAAATATGGTTAGCTATAACGGGTTTTCTAAAGGTATTTTTTGGATCTATAAAGTAATATGAACTATCGAATAATTGCGCATTACGTGGAGCACGTTGATATCCTGTACCTTCGTCCGTATAATTTGGATAGATGTATATATTATTTATCTTGGATGGTGATTTAGCTATAACAGGTGTTTCAGGTTTAATAGTGACATATAAATTGACTTTATTATCTCCAATTGTACTATCTGCTTCCACCAATATATAGTCAGGACTGAAATAATAGTACCCAATATTTTTAAGTTCATTATCAATCCGATCACGTTCATTCAGGATATCATCTAAACTATAATGCTTACCAACCTTTAAAAGAGACTTATCACGAGATAGGAGTATATCTCGGCCAAGCTGTATCGTACTGTCTACATTAAACGTAACAGATTTTATTTTATAAATCAGATTAGTCGTCGCAATATAGTGTATGGTCGCTTCTTTATCCTTAATTGTAGTGTCGGACTTTACCTCTGCATTAAAGAAACCAATATTTTCAAGTCGATTTCTTAACAGGTTTTCATTATATTCCCTATTTACATCACTCAATAAAACGGGTTCTTCACCCATTTTTTTTAGTTGTCTGCGAATGAAGTTTTTTCCAACTGAATCACCAGCCATGTTGTTGAAAGCTAGTTTGTAACGCCATCCAAAAAGTGTCTTATTGGGTTTAGGCATTAATACCTGTTCCAGATGCGTAGCTAAGGCCTTTTTATGTTCTTTGGAAATCGTATCCGATTCAATATCGACATGGCCATCCACATATAAGGACTGACCCTCTTTTAAATTTTTTGTGGTCGAACAAGAAGCAATGAAAAGCCCTATAAATACAACAAAAGCTATAAATTGATTGCTATTTTTCATTATTCTCCCTTTCTTCATTTCTAATCACTTTTTCTCCTATTGTATCTGTTTTCTGATTCGTTGAATCAGTCTTATTGCTTGGTTTGGTTTGCTGGATTTGTTTTCTATCCAAGTAACGTTCTTTATATTTCTTAGGATCGTTACGCATCATACTATCTCGAATTGCAAAGCGGACGCTATCCCTGTAAACGGAGTCGGTTTCCATACGTTCTACGTCAAAACGTTTACGGAAATTTTTGCTTCGGGTATTATATTCATTTAATTTTTTAGAATTCATCCAAATTTCTCTGAATTTATTGTAGCTCATATTGATGATAAATCCAATACCTGTTTCAACATATTGGCCCTGAAGTGTTACTTGATATTGGTTTTTCCGATATACGCGAGCGAAATAGCGACCATCTTGAGACAGTTGATAATCTAGACTAATATCTCCGGCAATATTCGCAGCTTGCTCTCCAGGTCTTGAATTCCCTTCAACTTCAAAATTCGAACCTATAGTGATTTTCAAACGGTCGTTAAATAGCATTTTTGAAACACCAATATTTAAATCGGTACGTGTTTCCCCAACTCCAGTTGTAAAATCCTGCTCGGATTGTAAGTCAAAATCTAATTCCACTCCTTTAATTAAATCCGAAGCTAGTCGGTTTAACTGTGACGTTAGTAATGAACTCACACTATTACGTGCCATAGATTCGACACCGCCACCACCAGATAAACTTTCAAATGGATTAGAAGCCAAAAAGCGTCCTAATACGATCAATGAGAAAACCTGCTTATTCATTTCAGAAGGGTCTGTTCGTATTTGTGAAAGGGCATTATTGACTTTACTCACCACATCTTGAGACGCAATGGCGTTATTTTCATCCAGATCAATATCAAATCCTAGTTTAGGCTCGAATAACTTTTCTGTGATTAATAAATTGACATTAAATGGTACTCGCTGTTTGTATAGATTAGAATTATCTGCACCAAGTTGAGTTTGTACCAATTCCAGGGTAGGGGCCTTGACTTTGTATACTGCAGTGATATCCATTCTCGCATCTAGCGGGTCTCCTGCCCATGTAATTGTACTTCCTTCTTTAAATAAGAACTCACGTTTCACAGGCCCAAAAGAAAACGAATAACTTCCTTTGTCGACCGTATAAGTTCCCGACATGGTGATTTTGTTACTCGCATCGATACCTGCATTTAATTCAGCTTCACCTTGGATGTTTAAGGCGTCCTGAGATCCTTCGTCAAGAATAACTTTGAATTTAGCATTCTTGTCAGTTTGAAGATTCAGCGTCACATCGATTCCTGTTAATTTTGTTGTTGTTAGTGAATCCAATTTTGCAAAAACATTTGCTCTTGTTGTATCACTTTTATCAACAAATTCTACGACACCTTTTCGCTCCACCATACCAGGGTCATCATTCGGCATAATGAATACAAAATCAGTTTTATCTTGAACTTTGATATTTCCATCGACAACAGGTTTATCCAATGTGCCTCTTATACGTAGATCAGAAGAAACGTACATTTTACCAAAGAACAGATCATTATCCTCCCGAGTCGAATTCACAACTTCAAAGTTATCAGTCTTAAGATTCAAATTAAAGTCATAATCTGTATAGTTTTTAGTTAAAATGGTACCATTCAAATCACCAGTATTGCCTTTTTTATCTTTGATGTTGAAATTGGATAAAGAGATTCCCCTATTATCAAAACTAATTTTTTCGTTATCAATTAAGAACGCCGCATTAAGCATAGCAACATTAAATTCAGCACCATTAAAATTCAGATCACCGTTGATAACAGGTCTATCTGTCGTCCCAGATATTTTAAGCTCTCCTTGGACATCCCCTTTAGATTCTTTTAAGTACCCAAAGCTGAAAGCTTGAATTGTCTTCATTTTTAAAGGAGCAATGTTGAGCGTAGCATCAAAAGTAGCTTCTCCAGTTGGAGGACTTATAAACTCTCCGATTAAACTGACGTTATTACCATTTTCAGTAATACTGACATTGGCTGCATACGTATTTTCTTTTTCATTATTAACTTTAATATTGACATTTCCAATTGTATCCGTCCCTAAGTAAAATTTATCAATTCCAATATCTGATACAAAAACAGGGTTACTTTCAAGGCGTGAAATCGTTGCTTGTCCATTAATACCACCACCAATATTCATGTCATCAGCAGCAATCATTTTACTGAGGGTCTCAATTCTGAAATTTTTAAAAAGTAGATCTACAGGTGAATTCAGAACACTATCCTGTGATTTAATTTCCAATAACTGTCCCTTGTTTTCCAGAATGAAATTATGAGCTTGAATACCCGCTTTACCAAAGGATAAAACATTCGTACTATCGACATTCCATTTATCATAATTTAGCATTAATCCATCTTCTAGTAAGCTAAAAAGAAAGTTGCCACGATCTACTTTCATATGGGCACCTAAATGGTACTGTTCTTTATCTTTTTTGTCTTTAATCCAAACGCCAAAATCTAAGTTGTTTTTAATGACTTTACCACTGAGTACCGTATTGATCAATTCGATGTTGCTAACTTTTATTTTGTTAATCAAAGCAGAATAATACATGGTGCTATCAACTGTTGTAAGATCAAAAGTCACACTATTAATATCTGTGCCTGCATAAACAATTTTTGGTGCATCGAGCTTTGCCTGGATCAACTTGTTCTTACTATTAAACATACCATCAAGTGTGATGTCTTTCATTTCAGTCAGATCAGGTAAGAAGTCCTTTATAAATTTTGTTCTGGTCAACTGAGCAGAAAATTCAAATTGTTGATCTTCGTATTTTGGAATAGTTGCCGGAGCTCCAGGTTGATAATAAACGTGTGCAATGTCTTGTATTGCTGTACCAAGCTCCATTAATTTATATTTACCAACTAAATGGGCATTTAAAAAGGCAGATTTTAACATTAAAAGATTTGAGCTGCTATCCGAACGAGCGATAATTGAAATACTATCAAGAGTGTAGCGGTCATTATTGTATGCAATAGAAGAATTGATGATATGTGCTTCTCCATTCAGGAAATTAGGGTCTGCTGTTTCAAAATTTCCGACCATTTTGCCATGATAACGGAAGTCATCATCCATTAACTTTAAATTCTGTAAATTAATGCTATCGACCATCAGTTCAAAATCGACTTTCGGATATTTTGCATGCATATTAGCGGTAGCATTTAAATTGAATTTGACATTTGGATCAATACTATTAATTGAAGCTTCGATATCGCCTGCATTAGCATTCATATTCATATCGATATTCTGGTATTGATATCCTAAAGCATCCAGACGAATTAGTTTTCCGTCCACATTCGCTATCGCTTTTTTAGGGTCTAATCCATGGCCTTTTACATTGGCTTCAAATGATAAGATACCTAAAACAGAATCTTGTTTCAAAATTTTTCCGATGTCAAAGTCTTTAATAGATACGTAAGCATCGTATGTCGTATCACGCTTTGCCATATCAAATTTACCATTTACTTTAGCTGTTCCTTTTTCTGTCACTAAGGATAGGTTGGTATTGAATGATTGCATTCCACCTTTAAATGTTCCAGTAAGCCCTATTGCATTTGGAAGTTCAAGATTTTTAGGGAATAATGATTTTGCAACAAGTTGTTCAATATCAGATCGGCCAGTTGTGAATTTTTTGAGCGTAAGGTCAATAGACATCTTATCAACATCAGGAAGACCCTTGAGTCTAGCACTGGCAATTACTTTTGTATTCGATAATGTGCTGAAATCTAAGTGTGGGATATTGAGATCGTTCAGTTTTCCCATTACTTTTCCGTCAATATTGAATTTTTTATTCATGAGCGGATGCATGATCTCCATCGTATCCAAGAACGGAGCAAAGTAATAAATATCGCGCATATCAACATGACTCTTTTTAATGTTGGCATTGACAGTAAGCAATTCAGGTTTTTCCGATATAGCCTCTAAAGAAGGATAAGATATTTTAATATAATCTTGTAATAATGTTTTAGAAGTTGCAGCATACAGATTTTTGATCTCAGCACCTGTATTGGTATAGATAAAATCACCTTTTAGATTTTTAATTTCGAAACCGGAGTGATCCTTTGCTGTTAATGATTTTAGCGATCCGCTAATTGAATCTGCGCTATAATACAAATCAGTCATCGCAGTATTGATCGCAGGGATTTTAATATTGAAATAATCAAATCCTTTCATCCGTGCTTGATTGTCATCTTTATACCATACATTGGTATTATTGATGTTGATATCAGAAACAGAAACAATCCAATTAACCTTGGATGGTGCTGATGCTGTTGTATTTTTATCTGCGGCTGGTTTAGTTATTTTTGCTATTTTATCAAAAAATACCTGTGAATCAGATCCTTCTAAATTAATCTTTTTTATTGAAACAATTTCCTTATTAAGATCAATACTATTGATATCCGCGTATAGCTTTTGAATGGCAAACCTTGTTCTCAGTTTTCCCGCTTTATCTTCATATCGAACATTAATATTTCGCAGGTCGGCCGTATTAATACCAATATCAGGTAATAAAGAAGTGGCAATTGCAGTGGAATCAGTAATTCCAAAATCTTCAACACTGGGGCCATCGCCTTCTTGGGTAGGATTCCATTGTGTGACTAATGCACTTAAGCCATCAATAGTAACTTTTGGCATATCAAATGCCATATTTTTTGTCAAGTCAAATTTCTTGATCCTGGTGTCAAAATGTTTCAAATAGACGTCAGCGCTCGTGCCAATTACGTCATCGGCATATACCACATGAAAACGATCGAAGATAACTTTGTCCATATTGAATACCATAGCAGAAGAAGTATCAGTTTTTGCTTTGGTACTTTCAGGACTCGCAAATGCTTTTATGATATAGTCAAAATTGAAACTGCTGTCAGGCATAGACCGACGTATTTTTGCGGTAATGCCAGTAGCCTCCAGTTGTTGGATTTCTACTGTACTTTTTAGTAGTTTCATCATATTGATATCCACTTTTATGGCCTCACCTGCTACTAATGTATCTCTAGATTGATCTTCCAGATAGATGTTTTCTAAAACAAGTTTTTTGGGAAATTCAATATTGATGCTACCAATATGAAAGGGCGTGCCAATTTTGCCCTCAACATAAGTGGCTACTTTTCCGGCAATAAATTTTGCACGGAAGGAAGTCGAATCAAAAAAATAATGAGAAGTAAGAGTCCAATGACAGATCCAATAATCCATAAAAGGGTCTTTAATGCGATACGGCTAAATTTATTCAAAATATTTTTTAGTCTTTATATAAACCTTAATTTATTATTATAACGTAAAACAAGTGATTATGTTTATATCTTGTTTACTATTTTACATTTAATTTTATTACAAAGAAGGATGGATATCCAGTTTTTCTCCAAGAACTAAATATAGGGAGAAGTATTTGTAATGTTGTCGAGATTAATCAAAAATAGTGCCTTATTTTTAGTATACAACCTCTATTTTTAAGTTTGGCTTTTAGATTGGTTTTTTGCTTTTTTTCTATGTATATTCGAGATAATCAACATAAAACAAATGGAAAGAAAGAAATTTTTAAGCTCATTAGCGCTAGCGAGCGTTGGTGGAACAGTACTGACTTCATGTCTAAATACACAAAGTAATAATGAAACAACAATAACACAAGCCGGATTCAATGCCGGATTTATATTTCATAGCGTCTATTTCTGGTTAAAAGAAGGAATCACGGCAGAGGAAGATAAGGATTTTTTAAAGTTTTTTGACATTTTGAAAAAAGTGCCGGGAGTACAATCTTGCCATATCGGTAAACCCGCTAAAACTAATCCAAGACCAGTGGTCGATAATTCTTTTTCATATCATATCATGTTGACCTTTGAAAATCTGGAAGCAATTACAAAATATGAAGAACATCCAGATCATCTAGCTGGGATTGATCAATATAGTAAGTATTGGGTAAAAGTAGAAGTAAAAGATACGGTTATTACCTAGTTCTTAATAAAAAGCATAATGTGAAAGAGAGGATCATAAGTGCTCTCTTTCATATGTCTATCATTTTACTTCAATACTCTGAGATGTATTTTGATTGTCTTGGTCATTATCATCTTTTTCTTGTCGTTCGACAGTTATTTTGCATTCTGTCAATAAAGCCGCCATAGCACCAACTGCTGCAAATATAGGGGCAAAGATGAGGCCTATAGCACCTACAGTAACAGGGAAACTCATGATTTCTTTTCCTGATTTATCGGATATGCTGATTTTCGTTACATTTCCATCCGCAATGAGTTCTTTAATCTTCTTTAGTAGATTTTCACCTGTAATCGAGAAAGTTTCTTTAATGCTCATAATGATTTGATTTTTAAAATGATGTCCAATAAATATAATCATTATTGTCCAAATAATTGGATCGAAATGTTAAAAGCGTTGCTCACGCTTAAACTGATTAAATCTGGATTTATTTTTACCATCAACTCGTGAAGCTACTGCCCATATTGCCGCGGGCAACCAACCGATAAGTGTGCATTGCAAAATCAAACATAAAATTCCAGAAAATATTTTCCCTCTTAAAAAAAAGGAAAGCCAAGGTAATAATACTGCTATTAAGATCATATCTTTTGTTTCTTTGTTTAGCCAAAGATAAATCCTACAATAATTTATTCAAGTCTTTTTTAGGTAAACCTAGAAGAAGCATCGGCGAACATAGGTTATAAAAAGGTGAATAAATTCCTTCTTTCAATTGCTTACCTCATTTCGATGAGCTCACTTAACGTTTTTCCATCCCAGGTGTATTTCTTTTGACTTTTTGTTTCCTTGTAATTCGGCTCATCTAAATTGTCATCAATATTTTCGCCTTCAACTATTTTTTTATAGATCATAGTGGGATCACCTTTATGTTCGGAGGGGAACAAGATTGTTTCATCATAATAGAATACACCCGCATCAGAAACAGACATTTTGCTTGGGAAATGAATCAATTCTTGACCAGTCCATGCAAAATAGTAATATTGGGTAGCGATTCCACATGCCTCACCTAAAAAAGCAGAACGATGAATATTTTTAATGTTTTTTAATCCCATTCCTCCTAAGATCTTAGTCTCGGTACCAGTTTGATCGTTTACCTTAGCTTGATATGAAGCGCGCGCAATAACGTTTTTTCTCGATCAAAGACTTTGATTTCGGCGTCATAATAAGATGGTGAATTTTCAGTAGAGGATCTGAATTTTTTGAAACCATAAATGAACTGTTCGCCCTCCTGGTTACGTATACTGTTGAGAGCTAGTAAACCTAACCATATAAAACCCTCTTTTTTGACATTGTCTTTTAAAAACTAATTTTATACCATGGCGCATGAAATCCTCTTATCGTACTTCCATTGTACCCCTCACTGTTAATAACAACCATTGCGCCCTCTTTTAGAGAATCGACCAACTTCGATTTAGTATCCGCATTTTCACGTACATATGCCACGTCAGCGAATACATAAGCTGTATCACCTTTTTGAAAATTCCATAAAGTGTATTCATCACTTACAGCATACGCTGCAGGTTGTTCCTGTGCACGAACCAATAAAAAGGTAATTGAAAATAGAAAGAGAAGTGCTTTTTTTTTCATGTTTTTAACAATCAAGGTTTTTTGTGTAAAATACTTATTTTGGAATGATCATAATCAATTAGATGACAAATTTGATTCCAATTAGGAATATGAATGCAATTATTTTTTCACATCATTATAAATTAAAATATTGTTCAGTTCTATGCGTTTGAATTTTAATTGTTTATATCGTCTTTTAAACGCACATAATTTTAATATAGGGCAGCATTGGCTATAGGGATGAAACTCTAAATAAGAGGGCCATTCATGAAATTGGCCCTCTTAAATTTAATTTTGAAATATTTAAGCAAGACTAGCTAAGCTATCTTCCAATATTTGAATTTTAGATTCTAGCATCAGTCTTTCTTGTTTTGCT
>NZ_ASZT02000029.1:0-47639 GCF_001006065.1 Sphingobacterium sp. IITKGP-BTPF85 | reverse complement strand
TTTTGGAGTAATGAGCTCGTGCTTGATTGGATGGACAAGATTGCTGCCCTAGGGGTGGTGGAATTCTCTTTGGCAGACACAACCTCTGAGGCAACATTGCCACAGATAACACAACTTTTTGAACAGGCATTACAACGGTTTCCAACCTTAAATATCGGTGCACATTTTCATTCTCCTAAGGCAAGTAGTCTAGATAAAATCAATGCCGCTTACCTTGCTGGATGTCGAAAATTTGATGGTGCTATTTTAGGATATGGAGGCTGTCCGTTTGCCGAAGATGAGTTGGTAGGGAATATTCCAACGGAAGATTTAATATATTATTTTGAGCGAAAAGGGCAGGATAAAATATTGACCTTTGGTGGTGAATTTATTAATTTAATAGCATAAAGTCAGAAGTTTATGAGTGGTCATTTGAATTATAAGTTTATTAAGGTGAAACAGGCCGATCATGTTTTTTATTTGACCTTGGCCCGTCCTGAAAAACGAAATGCTTTTACACCGTTGATGATCGATGAGATCTATCATGCCATACAAATCGCAGATTCAGATCCGGATGTTAGGGTGCTTATTCTCGACGCGGAAGGTCCTGTATTTTGTGCTGGTATGGATTTGAAAGCTTTTGAAAATCCAGATGTTTCCGAGCTGGCAAAGACGGTTCCACATGTTGATTTGTCTTTGGGAGAAGTCATGTCACAATTGAATAAACCTTCGATCGCAGTGCTCGAAGGAAATGTGATTGCGGGAGGTTTTTTAATGATTCTTGAATGCACCTATGTTATTGCGAAGTCGACAGTTCAGTTCTCTTTACCAGAGGTGCAACTTGGATTGTTTCCTTTTCAGGTTTTGGCGGGTCTGCTGAAGCATTTGCCCCATAACAAAGCAATGGATCTATGCATTCGTCCAGAGGTGATTTCAGCTCAAGAAATGAAAAATATGGGTTTAGTTTTTGAACTGATGGATCAGAAACCCGATATGTTGCCAGATTTGATCAATAAGCTGACGTCTATTGCGCCATTAGCGGTTAAGATGGGCTTTGAGTCAGCGAAACAATTAGAAGGGCTTAGAAAGGCTGATCAGTATGCTTTTCTTCTTGAGCAGTTGCAAAGGCTGAGAACAAGCATGATTTTAAAGAGGGAATGGCCGCGCGTATGGAAAAAAGACCTCCAAATTGGAAAGGCGAGTAATTGTTATTAAAACATTCTGAAGCTAGGTCTACTCGTTAAAGGTGAAAATTCCCACGGGATAGAGGTGAAGATAATGCATATAGCCCAAGCAGTGTAGATAAATATCGTTTTGAATTTAGCTACACTGCTTTGTTTTTACGGGCCTTTATATATCCAATGGTAAACACTAAAATGCCAATAGTCATCATGGTGATGTGTTCCATTCCAAAAAAACGTACCTGACGCAGTTTGATGGCTTCATTAAAATTTTTGATAAAATAATGTACGATCGGACTTTCAAAATAGAGTGTTAATCCTACTATAAACTGTATGTAAAGTAAGATTAACGTTACTATCTGTAGTATATAATCATACGGTTTCATGTGATACTTTTTTTCCAGCCCATATAGGCACGTACTAATAATGCGATAAGACAAACGACGATCATCCATCTGCTAGCCGAATGTAGGGCAAGAAAGAAATGGTAAAGCATGCTTTTTCTATTTTAAGATCGAAAATTCAATATATGACGAATTGTTGTGATCATGAAAAATACGATGTGTTGCTTTCCTGTAGTCACTCGATTTGGCTTCATAACCTTCAAAAAACTGCTGTGGATTACGTTCTGCAATTGGAAACCACGTATTTTGTACCTGAATCATGATGCGGTGTCCTTTTTTGAACGTATGCGCTACATCAGGCATGCTGTAGTTAACCGCAGTAACAAAATCCGGTTGCATAGGTTCTGCCTTCTCAAATCCATTCCGATATTTTCCAGCCATAATTTCACCGCGAACCAGCATTTGGTAGCCATCCATTACTTTATTGTTGGAGGATGGGCTGTTTGCAGGGTAGACATCAATAAGTTTTACGACATAATCTGCGTCTGTTCCAGAGGTTGATACTTTTAGGAAGTTTTTAATGGGGCCAACTATTGTGATATCTTCGTTTAAAGGTTCTGTTTGATAAACCATAACATCGGGTCTAGATGAGGCGAAACGCTGGTCGTCGATCATGTACTCACGTGTCCTGCTCTCCATAACACCACCTTGATAAGGTACAGGTTTGTTAGGATCACTAACATATTCATCCCAAGAATCTGTACGTCCTACTTTTCAAACCCTAGTTTGCCTTGAGGTTGTAGGTAGAGTTTTTTGTCCTCTACATCTTTTGGAGGCCATTTATCAAATGATTTCCATTGGTTGCTTCCTGTTACAAAGATATTCGCTTCTGCCCCCTTAAAATCACCCTTCCCTTTCAGATAATAATTGAAAAAGGGTAGTTCAAATTTTTCCTGATACGTCACACTTGTTTTCTGGTCAAATTGAATAACACCAAAAGAGCTACCGTCACCACGTACCCAGCCTCCGTGAAACCAGGGGCCAGCCACGAGGATCGAATTATTCTTTGGGTTTTGTTTTTCGATTGCTTTGTAAGTTTCAAATGTTCCGTAGGCATCTTCGGCATCAAAAAAGCCTCCAACTACCATAACGGCTGGTTTAACATCGGTTAAGTGCGGTAATATCTCTCTATCTTTCCAAAACTGATCATAATGTGGGTGGTCAAAGACATCATTCCAAAATTTGATAGAATCGGCAAAGTAGTTGTCTTTCAGGTCTTTCGCTGTCCCGGCATTCATGTAGACTGATAAACATCTTTTGAAGGATATTGAAAAGTCTTGGGTGCCTGATCTGGCGTAATGGGTTTAGGTCTAGGAATACCGAAGCTGGACATGAATTTAAATGCATCTCCTGTGAAAAGTACGCCATTATGATGAAAGTCATCGCCCAGGTACCAGTTTGTTACGGGAGCTTGAGGTGATACTGCTTTTAATGATGGATGTGTTTTCGTAAGACTTACTGTGGAGTAAAATCCTGGATAAGAAATGCCGTACATGCCTGCTTTACCATTGTAGTTCTTTAGGTTTTTGCTGAGCCATTCTAGTAAGTCATAGGTATCCGTACTTTCATCAATATCTTTTTTTCCTTTTTTTAAGTTTGTCGGTCTTATATCTTCAAAGGTTCCTTCGCTCATCCATTTGCCACGTACATCTTGGTAAACAAAGATGTAACCTTCTAAAGTCATTGCCGGGAAATTCCCTAATGTCTCTTTGTATTTATCTTCACCATAAGGGCCTACGGTATAAGGGGTGCGGTTTAATAAAACAGGATATTGCTGACTTTTGTCTTTTGGTGTGTAGATGGTGGTAAATAATTTGACCCCATCACGCATCGGAACTGAAATTTCCTTTTTATCATAATTCTTTTTAACATAGTCTGTTTCGAGGATTGACTGAGCCTTTACTTGAAATGAAAAGGTTGTTGCAAGCACTGAAAAAGCTAAAAATACTTTGTTCATGGTATTAGATTAATTTTACGATAGGACAAGATAAGAAAAATGAATAAAGACTGGATTAAAAAAAAGCCAGATTAAATATCATGATTTAATTTGGCCTTTTTTAATAACAGTTATCTGTTTTTGGGAGAGGATAGGAATAGCCTAGCTTCTCAATATTCTAATCTTTTTGCCTTTAATCTTACCGAGGTTAGAATGTTTAAGTATGGTGCTAACTAAAGAGCGTTTGACAGCAACGAAAGATTCCCTGTCTTTAACTTCAATAATACCGACATCGCTTTTTTCTATTCCCTCGAGGTTAAGTAAGAAGCCAACGAGATCAATTTTGTTGACTTTATCTTTTTTACCTGCAGAAAAGTATAGGGTAGCGAAATCAGAGTTTTCAGGTAGCTTATATTCACCATCGACTTCTTCGATTTCGATATCATCCGCCACATATGGATAATCTTCGTCAGGTTTTAAGATGATAAAGACTTTTCCTTTTGCTTGCATACGTGCTGTTCTACCATTCTATGTGTGAAATCATCTTCACGGTAAGGTAACTGATAATGGATAATGGCATCGATTTCAGGGATATCAAGTCCTCGGGCAGCAAGGTCGGTCGTAATCAAGATATGATTGCTATTGTTTCTAAATTTCAATAGTGCCAGCTCGCGATCACTTTGTTCCAGTCCGCCGTGGAATACATCATGTATGATATCACGGTTTTGTAGCAATTCGCTGATGTGGTCAACAGCATCGCGATGATTACAAAAGATAAGTACTTTTTGATTACCTATTTTGCATAGCAATTGAAATAGCGCTTCTAATTTTTTATGGATTGGAGCAACAATCTTTTTTATCGTTAACGCTGGTGCACTTTGTATGTGACTTAGAAAATTAACCTCCGTTGCAGCAGAAATGCCTGTGAAATCAGGTATTTCTTTCATTGCGGTAGCCGACGTTAAGATGCGTGTTTTTAAGTTAGTTAAGTAGTCAATTATAAAAGACATCTGATCCTGAAAACCTAATTCCAATGATTTATCAAATTCATCCAAAACCAGCGTCTTGATTTGTGTCGGATCAAAGTGGTTTCCTTCAAGATGATAAACAATACGACCTGGTGTACCAATGAGGATAGCAGGAGGATTCTTTAAATTGTTTCTTTCAGTCTTGGTATCATGACCGCCATAGCAACAGGTGATTTTAAAACCGGTAGCAACTCTTTTTAATACGGATTCAATCTGCAAAGCCAATTCGCGGGTGGGTACAAGGATCAAAGATTGGACGTCAGCTACATCTTTGTTTAATGTTTTCATCAAAGCAAGTGCAAAAGCTAATGTTTTACCTGAACCGGTTGGTGAAAGTAAGATGAGATTTTCTTTTTCTTTGAATTTATCCATGACCTCATTCTGCATGTCATTCAGCGAAGAGATATGGAGTTTTTGTAATATGGCGTCTATTTGCATGTTGCAAAAGTACACAAAGTATTACATAAAGTCTGCCGTAAGCAGACCTTTTTTTATGTTTATGGATTCAATTATAATAAATGAATTCCTTTATCTTGTAGTGATTGTTTTTCCTGTTCATCCCATATACTGACCTGAACTTCACCAATATGTGCTTTTTTAAGCATAAACATGCATACACGTGATTGTCCGATTCCACCACCGATGGCTTCTGGCAACTCATCATTTAACAACATTTTGTGGAATGATAATGCTGCACGTTCAGCATTATTTCTAATTTTAAGCTGTCGCTCTAACGCAGTTTTGTCTACACGTACGCCCATAGAAGATAGTTCAAATGCAGTGTTTAAAATAGGATTCCAAACTAAGATATCCCCATTTAATCCATTTGTTCCACTTCCATTTTCAGTACTCCAGTCATCGTAATCTGCTGCACGTCCATCATGAGCTTCGCCATTCGATAAAATTCCACCTATACCATAGATAAATACAGCGCCATGCTCTTTTGCAATGGCATTTTCACGCTCTTTAGGTGTGAATGTTGGATATTTTTGCAACAATTCTTCTGAAGAAATAAAGGTAATCTCTTCAGGTAAAACAGATTTAATATCTGGGTATTGACGTTCTACTTGCTTTTCAGTGAAACGTAAAGCATCATATATTTTTAGAACGGTATCTTGTAGAAAAGAAAATGTTCTCTGTTCTGCGGAGATTGTTTTTTCCCAATCCCATTGATCTACATAGATAGAGTGAATCGGCGTATAGTCCTCATCAGGACGTAATGCGCGCATATCTGTCAATATGCCCTCTCCAACCTCAAGTTCAAGCTCTTTTAATCTTAAGCGCTTCCATTTTGCTAGTGAGTGAACAACAACAGCCTTACGTTCTTGTAGCGCTTTGATAGGGAAGGCTACTGGTCTTTCGATGCCATTTAAATCATCATTTATACCTGTACCATCAAGTACAACCAAAGGTGATGAGATAGGAATCAATCCTAAATTATTTCTAAGTTGTTGTGCAAAAGTATCCTTTACAAAACTAATAGCAACTTCAGTTTTTAATAACTTTCTTTTATCCATGAAATGTATATATATCAAAAAATAGCCTCTTGGTTATCTATTTTTTATTTGTACCTGTTAAGAATCTGTATCGAGTAATGCTCAAGACAAATTCTGTTTCCCTCAATTTTCCTCAAAAATAACAATATTTCAGACATAACAAGGTATTGTTGGTAAATTTATTTCCATAATGATATATTTTTGATGCGATCGCAAGAAATTGCCTGAATTGATGAGATCTTAAAAAATAAGGAGGTCGCATGTTGACATGGCGACCTCCTATATTTTTATATGTTAGTTTTTTTAAACGGAGAAACTTTCACCGCAAGCACAAGTTCTTGTGGCGTTCGGATTATGGAATTCAAATCCTTTACCATCTAATCCATCAGAATAGTCAAGTTCTGTTCCAGCTAGATATAAGAATGACTTAATATCTAAACATACTTTAACACCTTTATCTTCGCAAAACTGATCACCTTTTTTTTCTTCGTTATCGAAGTGCAATTTATAGCTTAGGCCTGAACAACCTCCGCTTTCAACAGCAACACGCACAAAATAACTGCTGTCATATTTTTCAGTACTCATTATCTCTTCAATTCGAGATTTTGCTTTGTCTGTAACGGTTACCATATCGCTGAATAATTATATTAATATTGAATAGTACAAATTACGCTAACTTCTTTTTTATTTCCAATACAAATCTGACCCTAAATGTAATAATTAAGTAATAAGACCGGCTTGGAAGAGTTGCCAGATAGGAGAGTTTTGTCTAATTTTTGTTACGGCTTCTTTAATGAGCCTAGTGGTGGTGTCTACTTCTTCTTTTGTTGTCAATCTGCTTATACTGAATCGTACTGTTGCTAACGCATCTTCTTTTGAAACCCCCATAGCAAGTAGTACGTGAGACGGGTCTCTGGTGCCACTAACACATGCAGAACCGGATGATAATGCTAATTGTGGACAATGGGTCATGAGCTCGCTCGCAAGTAAATGCTTGAAACAGATCGACGTGGTATTAGGTAAACGTGAAGCTGTCTTTGCATGAATATAAGTTGCAGGGATTTTACTTAATACATTTTCTAAATATTCCCTCAATTGAATCGTATGCTCAAAATCTCTTTCATGATGCTGTATGTGGGTTATTGCTGATCCGAGACCAACAATATTGGGGACATTGTATGTACCTGCCCGAAAACCATTTTCTTGCCCTCCTCCTGTAATCAGTGCACTGATTTGGATGGGTTTGGACTTCCGACGGATGAATAATGCGCCAATGCCTTTTGGTCCATGCAGTTTGTGAGCACTTAAACATAGTATGTCAATGGGGATGTGAGCAAGGTTAAGTGGGATTTTGCCAATGTATTGTGTAGCATCACAAAAATATAAACAGTCTTTATCTTTGCATAACGTCGCAATTTCCTGAATAGGGTGGATATATCCGGTTTCATTATTTGCTGCCATTATACAGACTAATATGGTCTGTGCCGTAATATGCTCTTCTAGAACACTTAAATCTATTTTTCCAGTGTGATCAACATCAAGATAGGTAACTAAAGCCCCCTCTTTTTCTAATTGTAGCAGGGTTTCTAAAACAGCTTTGTGCTCTGTTTTGACTGTAATGATGTGATTGCCTTTGGATTTATAATTTTTATAAATTCCTTTTAGTACTGTGTTAATGGATTCGGTTGCACCTGAATTGAAAAAGATCTCTTTAGGTTGACAGTTAAGAGATTGAGCAACCTGTAGACGGGCTTTTTCTATTGCTCCGTTGGCTTCACGCCCCATACTGTGATACACACTGGATGCATTTGCATAATTATGGATGAAATAGGGTACCATGGTATCCCATACTTCATCCATGATTTTAGTTGTTGCATTATTGTCGAGATAAATTAACTCCTTCATTGTATAAAGGTAAATATTATCTTGTTTATAAAGTCCTTGATGTGGGGTTGATTTCTTTTTGCTTGATATTCGGATTGTAATTCAATCCTGGACTCAACCAGTACATCAGTACCACTCTGGAATAACGGTAATTGAAAGGGCTCAATACAAAAACGGTTACAAGTGCCACAATGGAGTAAAGCCAAAAAGAACTGTCATTGCCAGTTATAATATACGTAGCTAGACAAGCTGTGATCATTTCAGCAACTGTAAATGCATAACTCACAAACATAGACACGTAGAAATATCCCGGTTCACGTTCGTAGCGTAAACCACAATAATCACAATGTGTGTTCATTTTTTGTGTTTTAAAGCCATAAGTATTCCCTGTGAATATTTTTCCTTTACGACAGCGTGGACATAGTGCCTTGCTGGCGGCTTTAAATTCTGATAATTCGTAAGTAGTTTCCTTCTCTTTCATATCTAACTGTTGTTTTTTCTGAATTCATCGGGTGTTAATCCAGTAGCTTTTTTAAAAAATTTAGTAAAATAAGAGTTGTCATTAAAATTCAACTCGATAGCGATCTCATTAATATTAAGATTTTTATTGACTAATAATCGCTTTGCTTCAAGTAATACGCGTTCTCGTATTATTTCTCCTGCTGCACTTCCGATATAGGATTTACAGATGGCATTTAAATGATTGGGAGTAATAAATAACTGTTCCGCATATGCTTTAGGTAATCTAATCTCTTTAAAATTCTTTTCCACTAAACGCTGGTAATTGTGGAATATGGTATAATTATAGGGATTACTCGCCTTTTCTGTTTTTGTACCATGCCAAGATTCAATCCAGAGCAATAGCTGAAGTAAGCTCACCCGTATTAAATCGCTAGCAGTCGGATTTTTACTTGTCTGGTAAAATGCCTCAAATATTTTTACAGCGTCTTGTCTATTCGACTCGGGAATTGTAAATACAATCTGATCATTCTGACCGCTTAAAAACGAGAAACGGTTTAAATAATCCGTTCGTAATAAGAAAGATTGAAAGTATTCCGGATCAAAGTTTACAACAAAACCTTCTTCATCACCGTTGAAATTCCAAGTGTGAACTTGCCCCGGGGCCATAAAGTAGATTTGATATGCTTCTATTTCGTGTTTCTCAAAATCGATCAGGTGATTGCCGGAACCATTTGTAAAGAGCACAAAATGGTAGAAATTGTGTTTATGCGGAAATACCATATTGTGATGCATAGCGATGTAATCAGCAAGATGATCGACAAATAAGAGGCTGCTCGAATCGTTATTGATGGAGCAGTTATCTAATACGGGTATGGTACTTTTCTTTATCACATTACAAATTTACTTCAAAAATCACATTTGCAACTGATTTAATTATCGATTTTATGGTGTTTTTCAACGATTGATAATTTTATTGCCAATTCGTGACTCAATTGTTATATTTATGAGAAACAAAAACAGATAACAAATGAATAGATTAGAAAGCAGTCTGGATACGTTACTAGAAGTTGTACTTTTAAAGACACCAAGTATTATTACAGGGATTATTATATTAATCGTTGGAAGCTACATTGTCAAATTTTTACTTGGCCTGATCAGTAGGAGATTTGAAAAACGTAATGTAGACTTATCAATACGGGGATTTGCGATGAGTATCTTGCGTGTTGTATTTTACGCCCTATTATTCCTAACAGTAGCGAGTACCATGGGAATTGAAACAACTTCCTTTATTGCCGCTTTATCAGCGTTTGGTCTGGCCGCAGGTTTAGCATTGCAGGGCAGTTTAAGTAATTTTGCAGGCGGGGTACTGATTCTTTTATTTAGACCTTTCGAAGTTGGAGACTATGTGAGCAGCAGTAACGGTACATCGGGCACTGTGGAAAGGATTGATATTTTATATACGACGTTAATTGCTGGAGATGGCGTTCGTGTATTTAGTCCAAATGGTCCCTTAGCAAATTCTGTTATTCAAAATTTTACCAAAATTACCAATCGCCGTTTTGAGTATACGGTCGGTATTTCATATGATGCCAATATTAAGGAAGCGCGTGAGATTATTATGGACGTACTTCATAATGATTCACGTATTCTGAAAACTCCTCCAGTTGAGGTTTTTGTGAAAGGGTTGGGAGATAGTTCCGTTAATCTCACCATTCGTGCATGGACAAAAAAGGAAGATTTTTGGCCAGCGAACAATGAAAATCAAGAAGCTATTAAAAATGCTTTGGATAAACATAACATCAGTATTCCTTATCCACAGACCGAGATGCGTATTATTTCGGATCTAAATGGAGGGCAGGACCGTATTATGAAATCTTAATCGAGTGATCGGACCAAAATAAAGTACCGATAAGCTAATATAGCTTGTTGGTACTTTTTTAGTTTTGTTGGATCTTTCTTTGCATATCGAGGTAAAATCAGTTTATTGATTTTATTGATCAATTTATATATTATTTTCATAAATCTCTTTATTTAAAATTTGAGGCATTTTGATGTGCTTATTAGCGGCGATCAAGTTTTGAGCTGCCATTAGCGCCATATTATCCCTAGCTTCTGTTGTAGCAGATCCGATATGGGGCAATACTGCTACGTTAGGCAAGCTAAGTAGTGGATTGTCAAATGCCATAGGCTCAGGGTTAGTGACATCTAGACCAGCCCCCCACAGTTCTCCGCTTGTTAATGCCGTGTATAAATCTTCTTCTTGATGTAATCCCCCACGTGCTGTATTGATAAAAATAGCTGTGTTTTTCATTCTTGTGAAAGCTTCTTTATTAAATTTTCCTTTCGTTTCTGCTGTCAGATTTGCATGAACCGACAGCACATCACTTCGGGTTAATAATTCATCATAATTTACGTAAGTAGCATCCAAAAGTCGTTTTGCATTACTGTTTGGATGTCTATTGTAATAAATGATATCCATATTATAAGCAGCTTTGGCTTTCCTTGCGAGTTCAAAACCAATACGGCCTAATCCAAAAATTCCTAAAGTCTTCCCATCAAGCTCCACACCGAGATGTTCCGTTAATTCAAAATCTTTCCATTCGTTATTTATGATTTTGCGATTCATGAAAAAAGCTTTTCTCGACACTGCCAGCATTAATAGAAAAGCGATATCAGCAGTTGCGTTGGATAACACATCAGGTGTATTGCTTACAGGAATACCGTATTTGGTTGCGGCTTCAAGGTCAACACTGTCATATCCGGCACTCATCAATGCTATTCCCTTAAGATGACGACATGTTTCGAAAATTTTCATCTAGCAGATTATGTCCGGCGGCAAATAAATAATCTACCTGTTGACAGGCTTTAATTAAATCTGATTGTATAATATTTCCGGGTTCTGTGCGGTAGGTGATGTCAAAACCAGCTTGCTGTAAACTATCAATCGCTTTTTGAGGAATTGTTCTGCAGATAAAAACTTTCATACGCTTAAAATCAATTTTCTATTACCAAACTTAGCTAAATTTGTTTTATTTATGATGTAATTATATATGTAAAACAAATCGATATCTCATTGGTTCATCATTATTTTATGGAGGCGATTAAAAAAATAGGGGACATATTATTCAATATGTCCCCTAAGTATTTGAATGTTTGCTTTATCTTATTTTTGAGAAAGAAGAAAATGGAAGATCGATAATCCAGTTGTCTCGATAGATTCGGCAGCATTGGAAAGTAAAACTACCGCTGTTTTTTTATCTGGTGCAATAGCTATGAATGAACTGCTGCCACCTGTACCACCTGTGTGATAACAGTAAGTAATATCATCCAATAAATCCATGTGCCAAGCCAGGCCAATGTCTGTGCTAGGAGGAAGGAAATATGTGAACTGACGTGTCAGTGCCATAGCGTTCTCCAATTGTGTTTCCGGCATTTTGAACTGTGTCTGCGCAAAGGTCATTAAATCGGTAACAGTCGATTTTAAACCTCCAGCCGCACTAAAAATTTGAAAATCCCATGCTTTCGTTTCTTCTCCTTTTATGTTATAGACTTTTGGCAGATATTGTGTTTTAGGATTTAGAACATCCGTAGTCGATGTTAAGCCTAAAGGCTTTGCGATAATTTCCTGAATTTCCGTGTTGTAACTTTTTTTATGGAGTGATGTTAATATATCTCCTAATAATGCATACCCAAGATTACTATATTCATATTTTTCTCCGCTTTCATTTTCGGCTTTGAAAGTTGCCAAATATTGGTGTAAATATTTCCTATCATAATTTTTGTACGGGTTGTTGGGGTCAAAACCTTTTGTTTTCTCAAGATTATCTGGTAATCGGGGCAAACCGGAAGTATGATTTGCTAAGGTTTTAAACGTTATCTTTTGTAAGCTAGGATTTATTTTTAATGAATCAGGTAAAAAATCAACGATATGCTGTTCTAAACTTAATGTTCCACTTTGAACGAAATCCGCTAATAATGTAGCCGTGAAGATTTTTGACAGTGAACCTATTTCATAAAGGGTACTGCTTGTGGGTAGAATTTTATTTCCTTTTTCAGTCTCACCATAAAAGTAGGTGTTTAACTGACCATTTTTTATGACACCAATTGCTAAAGATTGTGTATTCCCCTTTTTGGTATAAATATTGGCAGCAGAATCAATGAAAAAATCAACTTTATTTTCGACAACGGTATTTGTTAATACGGGTGCCTGTTTCTCTGCAACAGGTTTTGTAACGGGTTGAAAACCTAAAGTGTGGTAATGCAACGTGCTATCCACACCGAAAGGAACCTGAAAGGATTTATCTGTGAAATCTACACGATATTGACTTACTCCATTACTGTAGTTTATTTTTTCAGCATGTTTGATCCTACCTAACGGATAAATCTCATTTTCCAGTAAGTTTTTTAAAGAAGAATATGGTACTGCTCTCTTAAAATTTTCATTCGCCAGTTTATAAATGGAATCTGTCTGTTGTGAATTGATAAAAAATTCTATTTTATTATAGAACGTGTGATTAATTTGTTCTTGATTAGAATTTTGAGCAACAGCAGTCAATGAGCTACTGAGTAAAAGTGCAGCAATAAAATTTTTCATAATGATTATACTGCTACAAATTTACATAAACTTTATTTATATGCCAATCATTTGTTTTAATCTGGCATATCCAGATTTACTGATGTTAAGCTTTTCACCGGTTATTAAAATAGCGACAAAGCTATCTTTTTCCCAAGGTTCAATGCGTGCCAGCTGATCGATCTTGATGATATAAGAACGGTGTATTCTAACGAATGTCTGTTCATCGAGATGCTTTTCAAAGAAAGCCATTGTTTTATTTTTCAGATAGAGACCATCTGCTGTATGAATTTTCACATAGTCATCATAAGCTTCCAGATATTTAATCTGTGGAACGGGTATTATTTTAATCTGTGTTCCTGTTTTTACAACGATGCGGTCTAGTTTTGACTCCTCTTGATGAATGACTGCTTCATAATTAGGTGCCGGTTCTGCATTTGGTCTTGAAAAACTTAATTTAAACTTCTCGAATGCTTGCTTAAATCTGTTCGGTGAAATTGGTTTCATCAGATAGTCAATCGCATTTTTTTCAAAAGCTTTGAGTGCATAGTCATCAAATGCTGTTGTAAAGATTACTGCGGGTGGGTTTTCGACTAATTCCAACATTTCGAAGCCTGTTAATTTAGGCATTTGAACATCTAGAAAGAGTAGGTCTGGTTGGTGTTGCTGTATTGCTTTTACTCCTTCAAATCCATCTCCACACTCTGCAACAATAGAAACTAACGGATCTTTGCTCAGGTACTCTACTAAGATAGAACGCGCTAGAGGTTCATCATCTATAAGGATAACTTTAATCATATTGCGGGATTTTGATACTGCTTGTAAATATATTTTGTTCGGTTTGTGTCGTTAGTAGGTCATTTCTTCCAAAAAGAAGAAATAAGCGCCTTTGGATACTGGTAAGCCCAAAGCCTGTTCCTTTAGATTGCACGGATTCACCTGGCTCAAAGGGATTTTCTATCGAAACATGTAATGTTTTATTATCTAAGAAACATTTAATGCTGATGGTTACATTTTCTGTTACATTGTATAGGCCATGTTTAATAGCGTTTTCAACTAGCGGTTGCAAAATCATCGCCGGTATTTTGGTCGATAAAACATCTTGGTCATGATCAATGTGGATATTAAGCCGGTGACCGAATCTTACTTTTTCAATATCTAAGTATAGTTCGAGAT
The DNA here is from genome assembly GCF_001006065.1 of Sphingobacterium sp. IITKGP-BTPF85. Lineage (NCBI taxonomy): Bacteria > Pseudomonadati > Bacteroidota > Sphingobacteriia > Sphingobacteriales > Sphingobacteriaceae > Sphingobacterium > Sphingobacterium sp. IITKGP-BTPF85. Next base: position 33,520 of record NZ_ASZT02000029.1, on the reverse strand, counting down.
GGTTTAATTCCTCTTGAAGTACGATCAACTGGTTATTTTCCTTTCGGAGTGTACCCCTTAAAAAATCGGACAATTGAAAGGTCATATTGCGGGCCTGATCTGGCTTACTACCTATTAAAGCAATAATGGAATTGAGACTGTTAAAGAGGAAATGAGGCTGTAATTGCTGTCTTAGGTTGTACAGTTCTGCTTCACGCAGTTGATTCTCCGAATCTTGCTTTCTTTTGATGTTAGAAATATATTCTTCCTGTATATTCCATACAATAATGAAAATAGCTACTGATGTTAAGATTAAAAAATTAACAATATAGCGATAAGGAATAATGAGGTCATAGATTTTTAAATGCTCCTTCGGAAGATAATATTGAACGACCAGTCGGCTTCCAAGAATGCTTATGCCGCTCATAATGAAGCCTATAATAAGCACCTTCCAGATTTGGTTAGGTTTAGGTATATAGTAATTGAGCGTGGTGGAAATTGCATAGCAACAGAGCATCATCATTAAACTGTTGATGATGGAGTCCTTTATTGTTATTTCGCTTGGAAACCCGGACCTATACATTAAAGCATATTGCATGACAAAGTAGCCAAGCAATATGCTTAAACAAATGATTAAAATCAGTTTATTTTTATTCTGCAATAAAAGTTTATCCTTCATGTCTAGGCATTTCTAATGGTTAAATTTCCAAAAAGACAAGTACCTGTGATATATAATTTTTTAGCTGGATCTCTTGTTAGACCTACATTGAAACGTCGGTCATCAACATCACCGAACACGGATGAAACATTAGAATAAACGGTCCAATTCGCAGGAACAATAATTTTAGCACTTCCGAACATTTGGAAAGCATCAATTACGGCTATGTCGGTTATATCCGCCTGTGTCAGATCAATGGATACGCTACCGAACATACAAGCTATGTTACCACCTCTAAAATTTTTAGATAGAATAAATTTTTTGAGGCTTGCAAAGATGGAATTGACATTTAAAACATCTTCAAAGCTATTTTCTGTCTGTGCATAATATGGAGTGGCAAAGGCCTGCTCATTAGGCAGACCTTGATTGCTATTTGTATTGCTGTTGGCGTTTCCGCTTGTCTCGTCATTTTCAGCTACTGTTTGTTGATCATTTTCAGTTGCCGGATCGATAACACGCTTATCCCAGTCAAAGTCTACGGGAGGCTTTGGAGGACCACTCGGTTGATAGGCATGGGAGGCATAGGAGGTAAACCTTTTTTTCTTCCCATGATAAAATATGCTCCTAATCCAATAATCAAGATCGGGAATATAATTCCTCCAAAATCGGTGTGCATGATTCTTCTAGCTAGAAATGCTAGACCAACCGCAATTAAGATGATAGAAGATTTTTTTGAAAATTAGAATTGACACCTATTACAAGACCGATAATAATCAAAATCATATACCAGCCAAATATCCATGAAGGGAAGAAGAAGTCTAAATCTAAATTTTTTAATAGTAATAGAATACCGATGAGTATGATGATACCACCTATGATATTTTTACTGTTGTTGCTTTTTGGTACGAATGGCTCTTTTTCCATGACTTTTAAAATTTATACTTCAAAGGTATAGTTGTTATATAACCCGAAGTAATTGAAATAGGTAATCGATCAATAATATTCGGTAAATGTAATAAAATCCTCGGTGAAAAAATATCGTTGAGGAGCGATAGGTGACATTTATCGGCTAAATATAAAAATCAAGTTCGTTAAAAGAGCTTATCATAGATTCAAAATTTATTTTTTTTGAATAATATTTGGAAGTTACATGCTAAATATTATATATTTATCAAAGATTAAGATAACTTAAACTTAAATAATAACCAATGGGAGATTTTGAAAACAAAGAGCGAGAAGAGGTTTTTCAAAAAAGTGAGAGCGGGTAAGCGTACCTATTTTTTTGATGTAAAGGCTACACGGTCTAACGATTACTACATTACCATCACTGAAAGCAAGAAACGTTTTGAAGACGGCCAGTTTATTAAACACAAAATATTCTTGTATAAAGAAGACTTTGAGAAATTTGCAGAGGGTTTGACAGATGTTGTTGAATACATTAAATCGAATCAGGAAGTTCTTGAAAAACGCTACGAGCCTAATTTTGATGATCCAGCATATGTAAGTGAATCATCTAAAGATGATTTTTCTTTCTAAGATTTTATAAATTATTTAAAGGCTGTAATCTTACAGCCTTTTTATTTTTTACTTAATATGAAGACCGTAGCGATAATGCAGAAGTTCCTATCCAATCCCACAAGGAAAAGGGAACGTGAAGCCAAGATACGGCCAAAAGTGTGGCAGAAAGAGGCTCAGCTGATGCTAACAGACTCGCTTTCTGTCCACCGATTAATTTTACGGAAGTCAGATAGAAGTAAAATGGAAAAACAGTTCCGAAAAGAATAATGAGTGCCGTAAATAAATAAGTTTTAGTATCCCAAACGCCCTGAATATCCCAAGGTGATTTCATGAAACTGAAGGCAATACCACCACAAAGGAGAGACCAGCCAATCACTACAGAGGATTTGTGTTTTGATAGTAATGTTATCGGCATTAAAGTGTAGATCGCTAATGCGACCGCAGAGGCTAAGCCAAAAAACAGCGCGGTATTGGATATGACGAGGGTATTGATGTTACCATTTGTGACTAATAGAAAAGTTCCAATTATTGCCAGAATAATAGCAAATAATTCTAAAAGGCTGGGTAATCTTTTATGCTTAAACGCTAAATAGATGGCGATTATGATTGGACCAGCATATTGTAGCACAGTAGCGGTAGCGGCATTCGAATGCTTAATGGCCGCAAAATAAGTATATTGTACAGCCAGCATACCAAAAATGCTAAAGGCAAGTAGTTGTAAACGGTCATTTTTAGTTTTCCAAATTTTAAATATAGGCGCTCTTTCGCTAGTTTTTGCAAAGCTTAGTAAGCAGATGCCAGATAGTAACATACGAACTGTAATCAACCATTCAACATTTATTTCCCTTTTTTGAAATAGAAATTGTGCTAATGTCCCAGATACTCCCCATAGTATAGCCGCTGCAATTGCTAAAGAAAAGCCTTTATAAATCGTACTTTTTTTGTGGGCATAAAGGTAAATAGAAGTGAGCTATAAAATTAGAATAAATATAGATGTTGTTCGAATGAAGTCCGCTACGGGAGCGCTACATATTCATTATACTTAACATTTAAGTAGCAAGTTGATAGGTATGAGATACACTGCTTTCATACTTCTGGTATGAAAGCAGTTGCTGTATAGTAATAAGTTATGATGAAATATTGAATCTTTAATCAATAGGTTTGTTATCGTATTGTTGTATACGCTGAAAGTGATTATCTAAGTGCTGGCGCATCGCATTTCTGAAAACTTCAGGAGTTCCTACCTTTAATATGTCCACCAAGCCACGGTGAGATATAAAATTCTTTGAATTTGACTTTTCAATCAGCATGCCACTCGAATGTACAAATTTAAAGACTGGTAAAAGAAGATTTTGAAAATCTTTAAGCATGATATTCCCACTGATCTCATATAATTTACCATGGAATGCAACTTCTGTTTCGATATCAAATATGCTGTTGTCATTATCATTTGATTCTTTAGCAACAATTACTTCTAATTCTTGAATATCTGCAGGAGTAATTCTTTGATAAAGTAAATCTGCCATTCCAAGTTCCAATATCAATCTCATTTCAAATAAATCACGCAGTGTCTTATCATCCATGATCGTTGGGTAAAGCGATTTTTTCATCGGACTGATCAGATCCGGACTGGTTAATACAGCACCTCTATGTTTTTTAGATTCTACTAAGCCTACTAGTCTTAAACGTAACATTGCTTCTCGGATCACCGTGCGGCTTACTCCTAAAGTTTCCGCTAATTCTAATTCCTTGGGAAGTGCATCGCCTATTTTTAATCCCTGACTAATGAATAAATTGATGATTTCTTTCTCCACTTTATCAACGAGTGAAGAGGTATCAATGGTGTTAACAAAATTGATCAATGTTGGATTTGTACTCATAAAAGTGCATTTATACGCCTAAAAACAAATATACATATAAATTTTTACAAGTATGTTGTACATAATGTTAATTTAATGTTGTTTTTTACAAATTAAATTATATAAATTTGCTTTATGTAATACTTAATAATAACCAATATGTATTCAAACCGAAAATTAAAACATTTATTACTCTGGTCTATGCTAGCAGGAAATCTAGCTGTAATCCATGCGCAGGATCGAAATATTCAAGGTAAAGTCAGAGATGCCGTTACAGGAGAAGTTTTGGGAAATGTAACTATTAACGTGAAGGGAAGTAAGCAATCTTTACAAACAAAAGCTGATGGTTCCTTTATTTTACCGACAAATCCGAATGCGATCCTGGTCATTACTTCTACAGGATACAAACCTCAGGAAGTAAAAGTTGGACAGGCAGAATCCTTGGAAATTAAATTAGAATCTTCCAATCAGCAAATTGATGAGGTTGTTGTTGTGGGCTATGGAAAGATGAAAAATCCAATTTGACGGGCTCCGTAAGTCGATTGGATAAGAAAGTTTTAGAAACGGGTGTTCGATCCAATCCAGCTTCTGCATTAGCGGGAACAATTCCAGGTATTAGAGTACAGCAAACTTCAGGTAGGCCTGGTGCGGTGCCATCAGTAACGCTAAGAGGGGGGACTACATATGCTGGCGGTGGGAATCCATTAGTAATTGTTGATGGTTTAATTCGAAGCGGATTTAATGATATTAATCAAAATGATATTGAATCTATTGATGTTCTAAAAGATGCATCAGCTACAGCTATTTACGGAGCAAGAGCGGCAAATGGGGTGGTATTAATCACTACTAAAAAAGGAAAAGAAGGCGTATCTAATGTTACACTTCAATCTAAAGTTGGTATTAATACTTTAAACTCTCCATTTAAGTTTTTAAATGCACGAGATTATATAAATTGGAGTCGAAAAGGAGTTCAATTGTCAGGGCAGTATCAACCTAGCCAATTAGATCAATTAACGAAAGTTCTCCCATTTGGTACTGGTAATTTGTATAAAGATGCAAATGGAAACATTTTAGATGGAAATGTAACAAGTAATGCAGTTTGGAGCACAATGTTCTTAGATGATACAAATAGAGAGCTATTGCAGCAAGGCTGGCAGACAATGATTGATCCAGTTACGGGTAAAGAATTAATTTTTAAAGATTTCGATTACGCGGATTATGCATTACGTGATTTCAGCTTAACTCAAGACTATAATATTGCCGTTCAAGGTGGGAATGATAAGGGGAAGTATTATGGAAGTGTTGGCAAATATAATGAAAAGGGAATGCCAATCAGTAGTTTTTATGATCGGACAACCTTTGTATTAAATGGTGATTATAAAATTAAGCCTTGGTTACAGTCCTTTTCAGGAGTCAATTTTGCTTATACAAAATGGCGTGATGCTATTAATGGTGAAGGTAATTACATGACCCGTGCATTAGGAGCGCCTCCAACTATGCGCGGTGTTAATGCCAATGGAGAATTGCTTGTTGGAAAAGATTGGCAAGATGGTAATCCAGTTGTAAATGATGATAAGTTTATTCGGAAAAATATTAATCAAAAGCTTACATTATCACAGGCGTTTACGGTCAATTTTTTAGAAAATTTAAGCTTAAGAGTTAGTGGTAATTGGTTTTTTAATCAGTCAACAGCAGAATCATTTAATAAGGATTATTTAGCAAGTCCGGGAAATTATGTACGCACACGTAATTCATCTGCTTCCTATGATAAGATCTATAACCAAACTTATAATGCCGTATTAAACTACAATACGAACATTCGTGAAGATCATCATATTGATGCGATGATCGGTTGGGAATTTTTTGATGCATATAATAATGGTTTTTCCGCTTCAGGAACAGGAGCGCCAACAGATGATTTTATGGATTTGGGTTTAACAAGCCCAGAAGCAAATAAGAGAGCGATTGACTCGTATCATGATCGCCAACGTATAACTTCCTATTTTGGACGTGTCAATTATGATTATAAGGAAAAATATCTGATGACTTTGACAGCAAGACGCGATGGTTATTCTACTCTCCTTAATAATCGATGGGGAACTTTTCCTGGAATATCACTAGGCTGGGCTTTACATAAAGAAGATTTTTTAAAGGATTATTTAGGTGCTGATCATACTGTGAATTCATTAAAACTGCGTGCAAGTTATGGTGCAAACGGAAATGTTAGTGGAATAGGTTCATATACCTTACAAGGTTCTTATGGAACTAGTAAATATGATGGTCAGGTAGGATACACGATGTCAACTTTATCTATCCCTAACTTGAAATGGGAAAGTTTAATGACTAAAGAAGTTGGTTTAGAAACTAGACTATTCAATAAATTAGATCTTACGGTCGCTTATTATCATCGTACGACAAAAGATAAAATAGCTAACCTAACATTACCTGCTTCTGCTGGATTCACAACTATTACAACCAACAATGGTGATATGCAAAACCAAGGAGTGGAAGTTGATTTAAATTATCAATTACTCCGAAAGTCTAATTGGGATGTAAATGTTAGTTGGAACACCGCTTATAATAAAAACAAAATATTAAAATTACCATATAATGGTGTTGAAAATAATAGACAGGGCGGTTTGCAGGTGTATGATTCAAAAACTAAGGAATTGATCTGGGTTGGTGGTTTTCAAGAAGGACAAGATCCAAATGTCGCATATGCTTATGAAGCTACAGGTATTATTCGTACCCAGCAGGATCTAGATAATTATGCTTTACAACTAAAGGATTTGATCGGAGCAAGAACACTTGTTCATCCAGATGTATTTAATGCGCTACCAGCCGATCAGAAAGGACTATATTACCCATTAGCTCTAGGTGATGTTATGTGGAAAGATGTAAATGGTGATGGTATTATTAATTCTTATGATCGTGTTTATATGGGAAATACAGTTCCTAAATGGACTGGAGGTTTCGGGCTTTCTGTACGCTGGAAAGATCTTAGTTTAAATAGCCGTTTTGATTATGCCTTAGGTTATGTTGCCTATGATGGACCAAGGGCTTGGTTTCTAGGAATGATGCAAGGAACATTTAATACGACAACAGACGTATTTAATACTTGGACTCCGGAAAATCCCAATGCTCAGTACCCTTCTTATTACTGGGCAGATCAATTATTTAAAAATAATACAAGTCGGGAAAGTAGCATGTTTTACAATAAGGGAAACTATCTGGCATTTCGCGAATTAACCCTTGGATATAGATTACCTAAAACCTTAGCAAATAAGATAAAAATGGAAGATTTAAATGTTTCTTTAACAGGACAAAACCTTCATTACTGGACAAAAAACACTTTATTTTCAGCAGAAAGCGGTAGTGTCGGACAGGGAGGCGGAGGATATCCATTACCCCGAACATTTATATTAGGTTTACAATTAACATTTTAATGCAAAGCGATGAAAAATATATTTATTTACTTACTAATAACATCCTCATTTCTTTCCTCTTGTAAAGAAATGGAATTAGATCTGGCCCCAGAAGATTATTTTGCTAGTGGATCATTTTGGAAAAATAACGATCAAGTTGCTGGGGCAATGCTGGGCCTTCATGGACAGTTGAGGGGACAACAACAAACGTTATGGAGTTTAGGTGAACTTCGTGGTGGAACTTTGAGAAATGGTACTGCAGATATTGGTACCTCTTCATTAAATTCTGCTAATATAATAATTCAGGACATTCGTGAAAGTTCGCCTGGATTTAGTGCTTGGGCTGGTCTTTATGGACCTTTATTTCAAGTTAATAATTTCATTTACCAGATAGAAAAAGCCGATTATCTTACTGAAGCACAAAAAGGCTACTATTTGGGACAGGCATATGGACTTAGAGCTTTCTATTATTTTTACTTATTCAGAACTTACGGACGTGTGCCACTGGTTACTGAACCTCAAGCAGCAGTTAATACACCTAGTTCAGCGGAAGAAGCGTACAAAGCTCGAACAGAAACAGAGCTAGAAACAATGGCTTTTATTAAATCAGAAATTGATAAATCTGAAAAATCATTTGGAATTGTTTATGATACAAAAAATCAAAAAGCACAGTGGTCTTTAGCTGCCACTAAAATGTTGAAAACAGAGGTGTACTTATGGACAGCTAAAGTTGATTTAGATGGTAAGGCTCCTCAGAATGTTAAAGCCGATCTCGATATTGCTAAAAGTGCAGTTGAAGATGTAATACCGCGATATTCTTTACAGAATAATTTTTCAAACGTATTTCAATCTGCTAGTATTCCGGCTATGAAAGGTAATTCTGAAATTATTTTTACGCTACGTTACATGAATCAGGAAGCTACCAATTTCTTTAATAATTTTATATATGCAGCTTCTGATGACATTTCAGGATATGTTGACGAAAATGGCATGGCTATACCGAAAGATCCACTACAGGCAGGCTCTACTGGTATCATCCGTTATCAATATAAAATTGATCTGTATAAATTATTTGAGAAAAATGATACTAGGGCAAATGCTACGTTTATAAATTTTAATAAAGGTAATACCTCTGCAACATTCTTGCGAAAATTTTTAGGGACCTTAATTGACGGGGTACGTAATTATTCAGATGATTATCCTATTTATAGACTTGCGGACGCTTATTTACTTTTAGCTGAAATAAAAAATAAATTAGGTCAAGATCCAACTGATGAAATTATGAAAGTAAGAAATCGTGCATATAATGGAAAAGCGCCATTATTTGTAAATGGAACTTTTGAAAGTAATGAACTTGCCATTTATTACGAGCGTACTAAAGAATTTGTTTCGGAAGGACATCAATGGTTTGATTTGCGTCGCATGCAAGATGCTAGTGGCAAGCCTCTTGTGTTTCGCCGTGATTTGCCTTTAGTTGGTGTTTTGGATAATACTGAAAGTCAGAAACATAAACTTTTATGGCCTATAGATTTAGGGACGTTATCAGCAGATCCGAAATTAACTGGACAACAAAATCCTGGTTATTCCGGAACCTAACCACAAAAATTCTACTCCATAACGGAGTAGAATTTCACTTTAGAAAAATCTAATTATTATATATGATCACAAAAAAATAGATGGCTTAATTGCCGCCCCTTTCACACCATTTGACGAGAATGGAGCATTAAATTTAGCACAAATACCAAATTACTACCAGTCTTTAAAAAATAATAAGGTTACGGGAGGCTTTATCTGTGGATCAACAGGTGAAGGAGTCTCATTAACTTTTCAAGAAAAAGTCGATGTCTTAAAAGCATGGACCAAGTTAACAAAAAGCGATCCTGATTTTAGTTTAATGATTCTCTTAGGAGGTTCAAACATTAAAGAATGCCGAGAGTTGGCCACAATTGCTGAAGCAGAAGGCGTAGACGCTATTTCATTTACATCACCATTTTATTTCAAGCCTTCAAATGTGGATCAGCTAGCTAAATGTTGTGCCGCTGTTGCTGAAGCAGCTCCCAATACGGCATTCTATTATTATCATATTCCGGTGTTGACAGGTGGTAATTTTCCAATGATTGATTTACTGAAAGCAGTAGATGGCAAAATTCCGAATTTTGCAGGAATTAAGTACACACATGAAGACTTTATGGATTTTCTATCGTGTATGAACTATGCGGATCGAAAGTATGATATGCTGTGGGGCAGAGATGAGAATATGCTATCTGCTCTAGTATTAGGAGCAAGGGGAGCGGTTGGGAGTACTTACAATTATGCCGCACCATTATATTATGACCTGATCAAAGCATTTGATGATGGTGATTTCGACAGGGCAAATGATCTTCAGCAACAATCTATTGATATGATTACCCTTCTTGGAAAATATGGCGGTATTTCAGTAGGTAAGGCATATATGAAACAGGTTGGATTAGACTGTGGAGAGTTTCGACTACCAGTCAAAAATATGACTGCAGAGCAATATAAATCATTCGAATCTGATGTTAAAAAATTGAATTTTAATTCTTTCTGTTCAAAATAGTTTAACGGCAATTAATTGAAAACAAAAAATATTTTTCATTTTTTGTGAAACTCGACATCAAATTTAAATGAAAAGAGCCCGTTTCCATTTGCTTTTTAAAGATGGAAACAGGCTCTTAGCTGTCTATTTATTTCAGTTTATTTGACAGGAACGAGACTGATTGAACTAATCTCAGGTAGTGAATTTCCCGTAATTTCAAGCGCTTTTAGTTCCGCTTTTAAAGCGGTGTCTCCAAGTGCCTGTTGTGAAATTTCAAATGTTCCTGTTTCAACATCTACAAATTGGCTACCTTTGGTTGCCTTGAGTTGATAAGATAAGTTGTTCGTTCCGAGACTTAGCGAAATAGTTCCTGATTTTTGCTCGTGCGGAAGATAATTAACGACTATCTTATAGGTGCCAGGACGCTGTATTTTTACATCCCACGCCACTTGATCGGATTTTTTAGACCAGTCGCCAATTGCATTTGGACGATTCGGATCATGAGTCGTTGCGCCAATAAGTTTAATTCCGCCAGTACCGATTAATTTAGCATTGTTAGCCGTTAAGATTATTCTACCATCTTTTTGAGTTAATATCTGTTGCTGTATTACTTGAGGAGTTCCTTTGATTTCTGCAACGATAACCATTGGCATCTGACCTTTAAAGTCCGCAGGTAATTGGATTGTTTTTCCCGAAGCAGATTTTGATATCTTTAATGATTTTTTAGAACTTCCTAATAAATAGGCTTTATGAATAGCGCTAGCTAATGGTACTTCTATATTGCCATTTGATGGAATATCGAATACATGGAAATATAGTTTACCATCTTTTTGAGTACAGTAGCCCCAATCTAATCCTTGAAACGGACTAGCTGTAGTTCCATATATGGATTCATTATTTACTTTCATCCATTGACCGATGTCTTTCAGTAATTTGACTGCTTTCTCTGGAATAGCACCTTCTCCATCGGGACCTACATTGAGTAAGAAATTTCCGCCTTTGCTCACTGTTTCGATAAATAAACGCATTGTTTTATCAAATGATTTCCAATTCTGGTCATGTGCACTATAACCATAGCTTTCATTCATCGTGTGGCTCACTTCCCAGTCCATACCCGGAAGACCTGTAGGTGGTATATATTTTTCGGGAGTTCCAATATCACCATTTTTATTTTCGAGACCATCCCAGAAACGGTTATTGACTATAATTTGAGGTTGCCATTTAATTAAGTCTGTAAGAATACGTTTTGTTCCCCAGCTCTCTCTCTGATGATTTTACTACTAAAGTCAAGCCATAGGACATCCAGACCTCCGTAATTATTCGCAAGCTCTTTCACTTGGCCATATAAGTAATCTTTATAGACTTCATGATTGGGCTTATAACCAGTAGGGTTGGGGTTCAAATAGGAAAGACCTTCATAAGAGTCCGGATGTTGCCAATCTAATAACGAATAGTAAGCACCCGCTTTTAAGCCTTTAGCACGAAATGCTTTAACGACTTCTCCATAAAGATCACGTCCTTTAGGTGAAATATTAGTACCTCCTGTGATGTCATTTTTTAATGAATAAGGTTGCTGACTATTAAAAATTGAGAATCCTTCGTGGTGTCGTGAGGTTATAATGACATACTTCATACCTGCTTCTTCTGCAAGCGATGCCCAGGCAGAGGCATCAAATTTTGAAGCTGTGAATTTTGGTTTAAAACTTCGGCATACGGCTTGCTCGGTAATTTTGCCCATGCTTGAATCCATTCGGCGTAATGTTGTGGATATTGTTTTCCTTCCCAGCTACCTCCAGCGGCACTATAAAGTCCCCAATGGATGAAAAGTCCAAATCGAGCTTCTCTGAACCACTCCATCCGACTGTCTTTTGTTTCCTCCCATCCGGTCACTCCTTCGTATGGAAGAGATTGCGCATTACTCGATAATACTGCTGTCGATAATAATCCCAAAAGCGCAATTTTCTTAATTATTTTCATTTAATTTTTATGGTTTATGTTGATATCATATATATACTCTATAATACCCTTTAACGATTATTCTTTTTCAGTTCCAAAGAAAGCGAATTATTTTTTATTTGTAAACTTTGGAATATGAATGTTACCCTAATTATTTGGGGACACATTATTCGTAATGCATATTACTTAAACATTGGAAGAAATAGATTTAATTGGTGCGCTAAATCTACCAACTTCCATTTCTTTTCTATAGGCTCTCGGATTTTTGTTCATAATTTCTTTAAAAAACTTATTGAAGTTTGTTAAATTTTGATAACCACTAGCATAACATACCTCGGAAATATTCAGATTCTTATCTTCCAGCAATTTGCAGGCATGTCCTATGCGTGTTTCATTCACGAATTTAGAAAACGATTTTTGGGTATGTTTTTTGAAGAACCTGCAGAAAGCATTTGAGTTCATATTTAAGAGGGTGGCCGCCTCCTGCAGCGAAACGGTATCTCTAAAGTTTTGCATTACGTATACATAAATGATGTTTATCCGTTTATTATCCTTTTCGCTGTAAACAGGTTTATATGTTCCTGAGGATAAATGATCATATTCGGTGCTTTGATGCAGCAATGCTATAAGATTTAGAAAACCGGTTATTTTGGAAAAAGAATCTTTATGGACTAAATCCCGCATGAGAGTCATTGCATTTTTTAGTGTATTCCCATAAAATCGTAAACCATCTTTAGTCTTATCAATAAATTTTTGCATGGCTTGAATAGTCGATTGATCATCGGTCAATTGAATAAGAAAGTCAGCTGGAAAGTAAATAACAAGAGCTTTAGCACGCTCATGGTAGTCTGGCTTTAAAAAAGCATCATCATTATGCCAAATATGTGGAATGTTAGGCCCGATTAATACCATATCTCCTGCACTAAATGAGTCAATATGATTACCAACAATACGTTTGCCGTAACTTTCTTCGATAAGGACTAGTTCGCATAGTTCATGAAAGTGCAAAGGATTACTAAAAAAAGCTTCGTCCACATGTTTGATATGTATTGTTTTCTTCGGAAGTGGACTGATTTCTATTAATTTAGCTTTCATTCGTCTAGATAATTGGCTTGTAACCTACGAATATATAAATTTCGGTATAATAAAACAATTTTTGATCTTTTGTGATCTTCGATCGCTTTTTAGGGATATATAGTTGTAAAAGATGAACTGCTGATGTTGATTTATGCTAATAAGCATTAGAACAATGTGATGGATGAGCGACTCCCCATAAGCGAGGTGATCAAATCTTGAATCGTAAAATTTTTGATATTGTAAATGGTCGCTAGTTTTAAAGGGAAAAAGTCTCCATGATAGCCATAGCATTTCAAGTTATAAAGAGCATCATAAATTAAACATAGGTTTACTATGACGCTGAAAGAAACAAATAAATTACACAAAAAAGGTATTAACGTCAATATACTGTCATTATTTGTTAATGAGGTTGTATTTTATGAGGTTGAAGATCCTTAATTTTATTTTTTATAAATGAAGAAGAACTGCTGTTAGCAAGATACATTATAAAACCTTTGTATTATTTTATAAACCTAATAAGCGAATACAACTAATTTGCTTTGTTTAAAATCGCTGTACTGCGATTTAAAATAAAAGCTTAGAAGTTATAAATCGTATTAAACATGAAAAAGAAAGTCGTCGTCGTATCCCTCTTATTGAGTGCCATTGTGGTCGTCGGATTGTTTACCTTTAAGAAGGAAGATCCTGTTGATTTTAGTGCTGAAGTGAAACCTATCCTTAATAAGCATTGCATTACTTGCCATGGTGGCGTAAAGAAAAATGGAGGTTTTAGTTTGCTTTTCGAAAATGAGGCATTTGCTAAGGCAGAGTCTGGTAAGCCGGCTATAATCGCAGGCGATGCAGATCATAGTGAATTTATTAAACGGTTGACCATTGATGATCCCGAGTTAAGAATGCCATACAATGCACCACGATTGAGTGATGATGAAATCGACATCTTGAAAAGATGGATCAACGAAGGGGCGAAATGGGGCAAGCACTGGGCTTATACGTTACCTGAAAAAGTTGAAGTACCTAAACCATTTTCTTTTGCTGGTTTATTTGGAATGAATCCATCGGGTATATCCAATAATATCGATTATTTCGTTCAGGATAAAATGAAAGAGAAAGACCTGTCTTTTTCAAAGGAGGCAGATAAGGAGACCTTATTGAGACGATTGTATCTAGATGTGGTCGGTATTCCACCAAGTTTAACCGAATTGCAATCATTTGTAAATGATACGAGGGGAAATGCTTACGAGTTAAGAGTTGATAGTTTACTAGCTTCACAACAGTATGGTGAAAAATGGGCTAGTTGGTGGCTGGACTTAGCCCGATATGCGGATACTAAAGGTTATGAAAAGGATGGGTCAAGACAAATATGGCCTTATCGCGATTGGCTCATTAAAGCTTTTAATAAGGATATGCCTTTCGACGAATTTACGGTACAGCAATTAGCGGGTGACTTATTACCTGATCCAACTAAAGATCAACTTATTGCAACTGCTTTTCACAGAAATACAATGAATAATGATGAAGGGGGGACCGACAGCGAAGAGTTTCGTGTGGCCTCTGTTCTAGATCGGGTCAATACAACTTACCAGGTTTGGTTAAGTACAACTTTTGAGTGTGTACAGTGTCACAGCCATACTTACGATCCATTTAAATTTGAAGAGTATTATAAATCTGTTGCTTTTTTTAATAATACACGAGATGAAGATACCCAAGGTGATCATCCAAGGTTGCGGTTCTATAAGGCCGAAGATGAAAGCAGAGTGGATAGTATCAAATCTTGGTTGACCCAGAAAGGGAATCAAAAGCTGATTCGTTCTACAGACTTATTCTTGCATACATTGGAACCAAAAATTCATGCACATTATAGTGATCAGGTTGAAAATGGCGCTTTGTATGATACTAAATGGCTCGGAATACGTTCAGGAGGAAGTGCTCGATTGAAACACATCACCTTGCAGGGTAAAAAGCAATTTTATATTAATTATTGGACATCATTAAATGGAGGTGCCATAGAAGTCAGAAAGGGTAGTAAAACAGGCCCGTTACTGACGACAGTCCAATTGCCTAGTACTTCAGGAAGACAAGTTATTCAAGCAGATCTGAAGGAAGATACCGGAGTTCATGACCTTTATTTAATATTTAAGAATGCAACAGCAGCAAAAGATCAGCCGATTTGTATGATTGAGTGGTTCGGATTGCGCGAAGGGTTTCCAGTATCTGCAGACCCGGAGTCCCAGCGTATGCAAAATAACTTTATGCAACTGATTAATACAAATCCTGAAAGTGTACCTGTGATGATTGAAAATCCTGCAGAAATGCATCGTAAAACACATGTTTTTGAGCGAGGAAATAGATTAGCGTTAGGTAAAGAGGTTCAACCTGCGGTTCCTGAAACGTTAAATCCTTTCCCAAAGGGAGCTCCTAACAATAGATTGGGATTTGCTAAATGGATTGTAAGTAAAGATAATCCTTTGACAGCACGTACTTTGGTAAATCGAATTTGGGCGCAATTATTTGGACGCGGGTTGGTGGAACCACTAGGAGATATGGGGACGCAGAGTACACCATCTATGCATATTGATTTATTGGATTACTTAGCGCTAGATCTCATGCAAAATAAAAAGTGGAGTATGAAAGCGCTTATTAAGGATATTGTCATGTCTTCCACCTATAAGCAATCATCGAGTTTAAATCAAGGAGATGCGGAGAAAGATCCGGCCAATATATTTTTAGCTAGAGGACCACGATTCAGACTTTCTGCAGAGCAGATTCGGGATCAGACATTAGCCGTAAGTGGTCTCCTAAGTTCGAAAATGTATGGACCTTCGGTTATGCCCTATCAGCCGGATGGTGTATGGATGACCGTTTATAGTGGTGAATCTTGGGCAACAAGTGCCGGTGAAGACCAATTTAGAAGGGGGCTTTATACATTTTTGAAACGGACAAGTCCTTATCCTTCATTTATCTCTTTTGATGCATCTAGTAGAGAAGTTTGTTTGGTTGATCGGATCAGAACAAATACACCATTGCAAGCACTAACCACGTTAAATGATCCTGTTTATCTGGAGGCAGCTAAACATCTTTCGACACTCATGCAGAAAGAAGGAGCAGGAGATTCTAAAAAAATAATTTCTTATGGTTATAAGAAACTGATGTTAAAAAATCCGAGTGCAGAAAAAGTGGTTGCACTGGAAAAATTATATAAAGAAGCATTACAAAATTTTAATAAAAAACCTGCAGAGGCGGCTAAATTCATGGCTGTTAATGCGAGTGATTTAAAAGATCCATCTTTAACATCAAAGGCTGCCTACATGGTGGTAGCCAATGCTTTATTAAATCTGGATGAATTTCTTACAAAATCTTAAACGACATGAAAGATCTCGATAAATTATTTCGTGAATTGCAACAGCAGAAATTGCAGGCGGTAACGCGTAGACATTTTTTGAAAGATTGTGTGGCAGGTGTTGGAAGCATAGCATTAGCAAGTTTTTTGGCAAGTTGTGGAGGGAACTCCAGTGGATCTGGAGCTATAGATTTAAATGCATTAAATCCACTTGTACCAAAATCACCTCATTTTCCTGGAAAAGCAAAAAGTGTCATTTACTTGCATATGGCAGGAGCTCCTTCACAATTGGAACTTTTTGACTATAAGCCAGTGTTGCAGACATTACATAATCAACCCTGTCCTGAGTCACTATTAGCAGGTAAAACTTTTGCATTTATCAGAGGTACTCCTAAAATGCTAGGTCCTCAAGCGACTTTCAAACAGTATGGGCAAAGTGGAGCTTGGGTTTCCGATCATCTACCGCATTTTAGTAAAGTTGTGGACGATGTCAGCTTTTTAAAGGCTGTACATACAGACCAGTTTAATCATGGTCCTGCACAGATGTTTATGCAAACTGGTAGTGCAAGATTGGGTAGGCCTAGTATCGGATCTTGGGTAACTTATGGTTTAGGATCAGAAAATAGCAACTTGCCAGGTTTCGTAGTATTGACTTCAGGTGGAAAGACTCCCGATGCCGGAAAAAGTGTTTGGGGATCAGGATTCTTACCTTCAGTATATCAGGGTGTGCAATGCCGTTCGAAAGGTGATCCTGTTCTATATCTTGCCGATCCGGAAGGCATGAGCAGAGACTTAAAGAGACATGCTATCGATGCGATTAATGAAGTCAACAAGGACGAATATAATACCTATAAGGATCCTGAAACATTATCTCGAATAGCCCAATATGAGATGGCTTACAAAATGCAGGTCGCGGTTCCAGAGGTTATGGACATCAGTCAAGAACCGGCGCATATTCATGAATTATATGGTACAGAACCGGGTAAAGAGTCTTTTGCGAATAATTGTTTATTAGCACGAAAACTGGTTGAACAAGGAGTCCGTTATGTACAGTTGTTTGATTGGGGATGGGATAGCCACGGAACAAATGCTTCCGATTCTATCGATTATGGATTCCGTAACAAATGTAGGGAAATCGACAGACCTATGACCGCATTGATTATGGATCTTAAGCAACGTGGATTGCTGGACGAAACGCTTGTAGTGTGGGGAGGAGAATTTGGACGAACTCCAATGCAGGAAAATAGAGATAACAGCGATATGCCCTTTTTAGGACGTGATCATCATACTGATGCCTATACGATCTGGATGGCAGGAGGCGGTGTCAAGAAAGGGGTGACCTATGGAGAGACTGATGAAATCGGGTTTACGGGTGTAAGCGGAAGATCGTCCGTTCATGATGTACATGCGACAATGCTTCATTTGCTCGGTTTCAATCATGAAAAATTTACTTATGAATTTCAGGGCCGACCATTCCGCTTAACGGATGTTGAAGGTAACCTGATTAGTGCAGTTGTTTAATAAATAATTGGAATGAAATATATATACAGCATTATGCTTTTTATTTTATGGGCTCTACCAAATCAAGCTCAAGTGAATAATAATTTAAAAATAAAGTTCTATTGTACCAATTGGGGTATGTCAGAGTCATGGGACAGCTACTGTGCTCGAGTAAGTCAGGCTGGATTTGATGGTTTAGAGACCTGGCTTCCAGCGGCAGGGGAAGAGCGTACAGCTATGTTTAATGCTTTAAAAAAACATAACCTTTCTTTGGGTTTATTAAGTGGAGGTGGCGGTGCCAATTTTGATCAGTATCTTGCTTCTTTTATAAAAAATGTTGAGGATGCCGCGCAACAAAAACCAGATTATATTAATTGTCATACTGGAAAAGAGTATTATACGTTTGAACAAAATAAAGCTTTGATTGATGCAGCAGAAGCCATTTCTAAAAAAATGGGTATCCCAGTTAGACATGAAACACACCGCGGCCGATTTAGCTTTGCCGCACATATTACAAAAAAATATTTGGAAGAGATTCCGCATTTGCGTTTAACATTAGATATATCACATTGGTGTAATGTTCATGAGTCTATGTTATCAGATCAGAAAGAAGCCGTTCAATTGGCGCTTTTAAAAACAGGACATATACACGCTCGTGTTGGCCATCCGCAAGGACCACAGGTTAACGATCCTGCAGCCCCAGAATGGAAATCTATTTTGGATCAGCATTTGGCCTGGTGGGGTGAAATTGTACGTATTCACAAAGAAAGTAACGCAAAAGTTCTAACCATAACAACTGAATTTGGCCCCGCTGGATATTTGCCGACTTTACCTTATACACAACAGCCTGTAGCTGATCAATGGAGTATCAATGTCTTTATGTTAAATCTTTTAAAGGCACGCTATAAATCATGATGTTGTTTTTTGAAGAGTTAATGAATTTTACAGGAAGATGGCACCCCGTTTTGGTACATTTTCCTATTGGAATGTTAGTTGTTGCCTGTGTATTGGCACTTTTTTCAAGAAAGGAAAGTTATAAGAATATAGGTCCAGCGATATCATTATCCTTATTGTTTGGTAGTGTGGCTGCTATACTCGCTTGTTTTACAGGGTATCTGTTGTCTTTACAAGGTGGTTACGAGCAAGATACTTTAAATTTTCATCAATGGTTAGGACTTGCAGTTGCTGCTATTAGTTTTTTTTATATTTTTTATATAAGGACGGTGTTCGAAATTCATTCATTGAAAAGTTTAAATCTAAGCGTGTTGCAATATTGTTTTTGATGTTTATTCTTATCGGTATTACTGGTCACTTTGGAGGTACTTTGACACATGGGAAGGGATATTTTAAGGACGCACTTCCTACAGCGATTAAAACAGCTGTAGGGATAGAGGATGCATCTGAAGAGCCTGTTTTACTGACTAATGTGCAACAAGCGCAGGTATATTCCGGAATTATTCAGCCCATTCTTAAACAGCGGTGTCAAAGTTGTCACGGCGAGAAAAAGCAAGAAGGTGGTTTTGCTCTTCACGATCAAGCACATTTATTGAAAGGTGGTGATGGCGGTACAGTACTTGTTGGAAATAATTTAGAAAAAAGTGAATTATATGCGCGATTGATATTGCCAGAGGGGCATAAGAAAAGAATGCCTCCAAAAGGACGTAAGCCAATTACTGCAGAACAAATTAAGTTGATCGGATGGTGGGTAAAAGAAGGTGCTGATTTTGGTAAAAAATCGAGTGACTTGGCGCAGACAGCGGAAATTAAAGAGATTCTAGGGAAATTGGAAAAAGGTAGTGAACCTACTTCTCCATTTGAAGAATTACCGGAGGCAAAAAAGCTACCAGCTGATTTTGTACAGCAGTTACAAGCAAAAGGAATTAAGGTTTTGCCTATTGCAAGTACTAATGAATATGTAACCATCAACGCAATTAACTATCCTGAATTTAAGGATCAAGATTTAAAAGATCTTTTAAAGATTAAAGATAACATTGTACAGTTGAAATTAGGAAATACCGCTATAACTGATCAAGGGCTTAAAATGATGTCGGAATTCCCTAATTTGATGAAGTTGCATTTAGAAAACACAAAAATTACAGATTTAGGACTTGCACATCTTAATGGACATCCAACTTTATCCTACATTAATTTATTTGCAGTACCTGTTACAGACAAAGGATTAGAAAAGCTCAACAAAATGCCCAAATTGAAACAGATCTATGCCTATCAGACAAAAGCGACATTAGTAAGTGTTGAAAATTTGAGGAAGATATCAAAACAAGTTCTGATCGACACAGGATCTTATCAGTTACCATTTCTAGCTTCTGATACCGTTCGTTACTAACAACGATAGATCATTTATGCATCTAAAAAAATAATCAGCTGTTTATAATGGTAAATGTTTTGTATTAGAAATGTTTAACGAAAAATCATCGTAAAAAAGGAGTAGAAAATTTTTGTTTTCTACTCCTTTTTTAATTGTTTTTACACTTTCGAAGATTGTTTTTCTTTAACTATTCTTCTGCCTTATTCTTTAGTGCCATCAATAGATCGTACGCTCCTTTTTCGACAAACGATTTTCCTTGAAGATCTACAGAAGAACTAACTTCTGTGAAATTGTTATATTGTGTTCCTATTTTTACGGGGATCAGTTTAAATTGCCCTTTTTCTAATTTTTCCCAAAGGTATTCTTCATTTTCAAAAGAAACGACACAGGAACTAGGTAGAACTTGAGTTGGCTGTTTTTGAATGCTAATCATTCCGTTGATGAATAGGCCAGAAATAAGCTCCGAATCCAAACCTTTTATGCTTGCTAAAATATCAGTAGATCCGTCCTCAGATACTTGTGGATTTATCGTAATTACTTTTGCTTCATATTGTTTATTCGGTGAAGCATTGGTGCTTATTCTTATTTGTTGTCCTATCTGAATATGAGTAAGATCACTTTCAAATACTTTAAAATTTGCTAATAAACCATTTGGATCTAGCAATTCAAATAATTTATCTGTTGAAGAAACATATTGACCTTTATTTACTAGGACTTCACGAACTCGTCCATTGAAAGGAGCCACGATATTAATTTGACTTTTTATTTGCTCGACTTGTAAGATATTGGGATTGATACCGATTAGTTTTATTTTTTCTGCTAAGGACTTATTGGATATATTTAGTTTTTTATATTCTAAAGCTGCTGCTTCAAAAATTTTATCACTGGCAACTTTGGTCTTATTTAATTCCAATTGTCTTTGATAGTTAAGTTTGGCAGTCTGTAACAAGGCTACATTACTTAAATAATCCTCTTGCAACTGTATAAATTGAGGATCTTCTAATGTTGCTAATATTTGACCTTTTTTAAATGACATACCAGGCATAGCTTGGATGTTTTTTATATGACCACCATATAAGCTGGAGATGCTATGGAGAAAATTGGGTGATACGATCATTTTTCCATTTAGTTTTATAGTCTTATCCATTATCTGCTCTGATATTGAAGAGAGGGAAATGGATAAGTTCTGTTCTTGATCTGGTGTTAGCTTTACTATTTCTGTACTAATATTTTCTACTGGTTTTGGGATTTTATTTTCTTCTTTCGCTTCTCCATTTGAACAGGAGAATGAAATTAACCCAATTGATACAAGTATAAGGCTCGTTGTAATATAATTTTTAATTTTCATTATTTTGCTTAATTAATAGATAGATAATCCAATTCGATAGTGCTTTCGTTCAACTTTTCTATCGCATTTAAGTATTGACTTTTAATTCCTAAAGATTGATTTATGAGGATTACCCAATCTAAATAGTTGATTTCTCCAGCATTATATTGTTGCATCGCTGTATTCAATAATGCTGTCGCTTTATTCAATTGATTTTGTTCAAAACGTTGCACTACTTCTTGTCTGCTGGCAAATTGTTGTTGCCATTGTTTTTTCTTATTGCTATTCTCTTTTAGTTTTAGCTCAAAATTTCCTTGAGCTACGATCTCTTGTACTTTAGCAGCTTTTACTAAGTTTCTCTGACCTTTTGTGAATATAGGTAGCCCAATGCCTAACTGAACGACGTTAAATCGGTTGCCACTTATTTCTTTCATGGACTGGTTGTACCAGCCTGCATTGAGGGTTGGGAGTAATTTACTAGACTCTAATTTTGTTTCAGCCTGCTTCGTTTCTATTTGTTGTGCTAAAACTTGTAATTCAGGATGCTGCTCCAGCGTCGATTGTTGATCTTGTTGCAGTTGAAATTTAATAGATTCTTTCTGAGGGAGAACAGGGTCTTTTGTTTGTAAAATAAACTGAAATTGTAAAATTACTCGTTCTAATTCCATCTTTAATTCTTTACGTTGCAAAGTGATCTGCTCTCGTTGCAGATCTGCAACAGTGGTCTCCATAATATTGGCATCACCTAATTGAAATTTTAAATTTGCTTTATCTACAAAGCTCACATATAAACTATCTGAATAGGCCAAGATGGCATCTTTTTCTTGTAAGAGTAATATGGCATAGTAAAGTTCTTTAACAGATTTATTCACCAAGGCTTGGTCCAAAGTTGATAACTTCTTGTTGTTTATAGGATGCATCTAACACGTGTTTTTTACGGCTATAGACAGTAGGGAAGTCAAATCGCTGTATAAGTCCAACTTTATTGTCCATTTTTGAACTTTGAAGCTGTCCCCACTCGGTCGAAATCTCTATTTGCGGGATATCTAAAGCAGTATTTTTCATTTTAGAGCGATAATCAAGCTCTAATTCCTGTTGTCTTATTTCCAAATTATTGCTCGTTGCCATTTTAATAGCATCCTCCAGGTTGATGCTATTTTGTGAATTAGCGTATCCGTATGGCAATAGCAGGAATAGGATGATGGTATATTTCCGTTTCATTTTTGGAATTTTTACGCGGTCGATAAGTACATATAAAATTGGTAAAACAAAGAGTGTTAAGGCTGTTGCTAATAATAAACCTCCAATCACTACTGTTGCTAATGGTCGCTGAACTTCAGCTCCAGCTCCGCTGCTAAGTGCCATTGGCAGAAAACCCAGCGATGCTACAAAAGCCGTCATGAGTACTGGTCTTAGTCTAACACGTGAACCCATCATCACGATACGGGTGTTGTTTTGTATTCCATGTTGTTTCAGACGGTTAAACTCGGCAATCAATACGATTCCGTTCAAAACAGCCACACCAAAGAGAGCAATAAATCCTACTCCCGCACTGATACTAAACGGCATTCCACGTAGTACTAAGAAATAAATACCGCCAATGGCAGATAGTGGTATCGCTGTGTAGATCAATAAACTTTGTTTAAATGATCGAAATGCAAAGTATAATAAAAGGAAGATCAAGAGTAAAGAAACCGGAACTGCTACCCCTAGTTTGGCTTTAGCTTTATTTAGATTTTCAAATGTTCCACCATATGCAATGGTATAACCAGTCTCCATTTTCATTTCCTGCCCGACCTTTGTCTGAAGTTCTTCCACTATTGTCTGTACATCTCTTCCTCTGATATTGAATCCCACGATAATTCGTCGCTTCGTGTCTTCTCTTTGTATCTGATTTGGGCTACTTTTGAGTTCGACATTTGCTAATTGATGTAACGGGATTTGTTGATCCGTTCCTGTTGGAATCAATAAATTTCGAATATCTTCTAAATTTTGTCGTTTATCATCCCTAAGTTTTACCACCATATCAAAACGTTTCTCTCCTTCGTAGATCAAACCAGCTTGCTGACCTGCAAATGAGGCATTTAAAATACGGTTGGCAGTTTCGATTTGAATTCCATATCGAGCAAATGCATCGCGGTCATACGCGACAACAACCTGAGGAGCACCAACTACAGGTTCAATATATAGATCTTGCGCACCTTCGACTTTATTTATAATAGCTCCAAGTGCATTCGCGTAACGAGCCAGTGAATCTAAGTCTTCTCCAAATATTTTACAAACGACATCCTGTCTTGCTCCAGTCATCAATTCGTTAAAGCGCATCTGTACAGGAAATTGAAATCCAGTTGTTAAGCCAGGTATTTGTTTTAATTCGGCACTCATTTTCGCGGACAATTCGGGAAATGATGTAGCAGATGTCCACAACTTTTTGGGCTTTAAAACAATGATCATATCGCCAGCATCCATCGGCATAGGTTCTGTAGGGATCTCAGCACTACCAATTTTTGTTACTATTTTTTCTATTTCAGGAAATTTAGTTTTAAGAATATGGGCTGCTTTTGTTGTTACTTCTACGGTTTTATCGATACTGCTTCCTTGAAGAATACGCATTTCTACTGCAAAATCTCCTTCTTCCAAAGAAGGGACAAATTCTCCTCCCATGCGTGTTAGCATAAAGACCGCCGAGGTGAATAATAATAATACAACCGCAATGATAAGCTTATTCCATTTTAACGCTTTAATGAGCAATTTTTGATGGCCTAACTCTAGTTTTTCCATTACTCTATCCGAGAAGTTTTTCGATGTCGGCTTCTTCTTGCTGATCACCAGTGAAGTCATCATAGGGATATAAGTTAACGATAGAATAAAAGCTCCAACCAAAGCAAATGCTACTGTTTGTGCCATTGGTTTAAACATTTTACCTTCTATACCTTCCAGTGAAAATATGGGGAGATAAACTATTAAAATGATTATCTGACCAAAAACAGCGCTATTTACCATTTTAGACGAAGAGCTTGTAACTTGAAGGTCCATTTCATTTTGGCGTAACATAGAACCTGGCAAACGTTTATTGTGTATTAATTGATGCAGCACTGCTTCCACAATAATAACAGCACCATCTACAATAAGGCCAAAATCTAGCGCTCCCAAGCTCATCAAGTTTCCGCCAACACCAAATAGATTCATCATGATGATGGCAAATAGCATGGAAAGGGGAATTACAGATGCCACTAATAATCCAGCTCGTATATTGCCTAGAAATATCACTAAAATAAAGACGACTATTAATGCCCCTTCAACCAGATTAGTTTTAACTGTACTGATGGTATTGGTAACCATTTTGGCTCGATCCAAGAAAGGCTCTATTTCAATTCCTTCAGGCAGTGATTTTTCAATTTCAGATAGTCTTGTTTTAATATTTTTAACGACTTCATTAGCATTTTCACCTTTAAGCATTAAGATAATTGCTCCAGACACTTCTCCTTGATCGTTGAAGGTCATTGCACCATAACGTATCGCATGACCGATACGAATTGTAGCAACATCTTTTAATAAGATGGGAGTATTGTCTTTTGTTTTTGAAACCGCAATTCTTTCAATATCCTTTTCGTCTTCAATGAGACCTTCGCTACGTATAAATAGAACGGTTTCTTTTTTCTCAATGTATGCTCCACCCGTATTTTGATTATTCTTATCCAAGGCATCAAAAACATCCTGAATAGAAAGTTTTAAGGATTTTAAGCGACTAGGATCTAAAGCAATTTCATATTGTTTCAGTTTACCTCCAAAACTACTGACTTCGGCAACGCCTTTGGTTCCCAATAATTGTCTGCGAATAGTCCAGTCTTGTATAGTACGCAATTCAGTAGCGGTATATTTGTTCTCGTAACCTGGTTTTGGTTTGATTACATATTGAAATATTTCTCCTAATCCAGTTGAGATAGGACCTAATTCAGGTGTTCCAATACCATCCGGAATCATTTCCTTGACAGAGCTCAGTCGTTCAGAAACCTGTTGTCTAGCCCAGTATACATCGGTATCATCGTTAAAAACGATCGTTACCAGTGAAAGCCCAAACCTAGAGAAACTTCTTATTTCTGTTATTCCGCTGATATTACTGGTTGATTGTTCGATTGGGAAAGTTACCAGTCGTTCGATATCAGCAGCACCATACGAAGGGGCAACAGTAATGACTTGTACTTGATTGTTTGTTATATCTGGTTGAGCATCGATAGGTAGCTTACGCAGTTCAAAGATACCCAAAACCAGTAGCCCTAATGTAAACAGGGCAATGATGAGTTTATTCCGTACGGAAAACTCAATGATTTTATTTAGCATGATAAATTGTTAAAAGATTTGGTATATAGAAAATTACCGTTCAACAGTTGTGAACAGCAAAACATAATATATTAATCAATTAACAAAAACGGGGAGGCTGGAATATTTCTGATAGGTAGTTGGAGCAGAGATGCGGTGCAAATCTGCGAATAGGAGTGATGGTATACTCCGATGAAAAAAGAACATTTTCAGAGGCAATTAAGTCAGGAATGACAGAAGCTGCAAACATAATATCTGAAGATTGCATAAAAGGCAATTTCATATCTGTTTCCCAGTCTTCATCTTTTCATGACCACCATAATGATGCACAATGAAATCAACAAAATTACCTTTATAAGAAGCAAAATGTTCGACGAGAATAGGCAATTTAATGACCTCCACGAGTTGCGTAGTTGTAAACATGTAGATCATCAGAAAAATTATACCTATGCTTTTTTTCATTTATGCTTCAAAAGTAACTAGAATACTTATTCTTAAAAGAAGATTATTATATAAATCAGCTTATACATGCCCTTCGTTTCAAAGTTCGTATTGATTTATATGTTTTTACTTATTAAAGTATTAATAATTCCATATGGTTAATGAGACTATGTAATTCGATTAAAAAATAAAAATTGCAGTTTAATCTTGCTTTATTTGTTTAGCATCAGCTTTTCAATTGTAGCACCATCTTCTTTTCCTTCAAAGTAGGTTTTAAAGCCAAACTTTTCGAGCAATTTCCTTGAAGCAATATTTTGTGGGTGAATGATAGCAATTATATCGTTTTTTTTATCGATTGTCGACGCTAATGATAACAAATATTTACAAATTTTAGTTCCAAGACCTTTTTGCCAATGCTCTTTTCGTACTAAATAACCGATTTCAAAAATATGCGAATCTTTTTTGTAAAAGACCAATTTACAATCTCCAATTATTTGACCACTAGATGAGTCTATTACTTGAAAATAGCCAAGAGAATGATGCTGTTGGCCTAAATCTAATATAAATGCAAATCTTTTCCGTGCATCTGTTTCAGAGAGACCCTTTCCGGTAATGTATTGCATCACGTCATCTTCTTTAACAAGATTATAATAATCCGGAAAGTCTGCTGCAGTATATTTTTTAAAAGTTAATTGGGTGATCATATGATGTGAAAATATCAATAAATAGGAATGCTATTAAATATGAAGTTATTTGTTTTTAATGCTTTTCCACTACTTTAACCAATCAGCATAGCTTAGTACACCTTGCTCAGGTTGCCCTTTTCCATCCAGCATACTGATAAATTCCAAACTATTGCCATCAGGATCA
This sequence comes from Sphingobacterium sp. IITKGP-BTPF85, assembly GCF_001006065.1. NCBI lineage: Bacteria > Pseudomonadati > Bacteroidota > Sphingobacteriia > Sphingobacteriales > Sphingobacteriaceae > Sphingobacterium > Sphingobacterium sp. IITKGP-BTPF85. The sequence continues at coordinate 6,370 of NZ_ASZT02000029.1, read as the reverse complement.
TCAAAATAGATTGCAAGAGCTGGCATCCATGCAAAACCATAGGTTTTATCGAATCGTCTTTCAAGAAATTGTAAGGTTTTAGATCATTTTTTTCTAACCAAGATACTGCATTGTCACGGACAAACTCGACATCGCATTGAAATGCGAAGTGTCTTTTTTGTATCGGTGCACCTTTTCCCATAGACCTAACATCGCTTTTTTTCGGCAGTCAGCATAAGAATGCAATTCGACGAGGTTGGTCAATGTAGGCTAATTCCAAATTCATTTTTTTAGAATAAAATGTGATTGCATTTTCCAAATTACTCACTTCAATATGAGTTTCAAATAATCCTTTAATCATAATTTTCTTTTTTATTATAAATAAATATCTATCTATGACAGCTATTATCGTACTATTCTAATGTTGGCTTTTCTTTATAAGTAGTGTTTCTAAGAGTTCTGTCCAATAGATAGGCAATACCCGCACCGGCGAAATAACCGAATAGATCTGACCAGAGAAAACCTTGTCCAAAAACAAGACGAAGAACTGGGTTGTTTCTGACATAAATAAAGAAGGGAGTTTGTATTAATTGCATGCATTCGATGGAAAAACAGAAAACAAGAGCTAGTATAAATGAAATTAAGAATGGACGAGCAAAAAACAGAAAACGACAGAACCAATATACCATTATGGCGTATAGTATGTCGCCTGTTATTGCAGGAACAAAATCAATTCTTCGAGAAATCAGACCAAGTATTATCGTGATGGCTACTAAACCAACGTAGGTTATTCTTTTATTTTTACTGTTTGTTATCATGTATTAGCAACATTTCAAAATTCCTTAAAACACTTTTAAAATATATTCTTTTAAAGCTGATGTTTTATCAATAGCGCTTTAGCGAAAATAACTAAATATTTCGGGAAGCTGGTGGTAATTTATGCCAAGTGATTATTAATGCATGTCGAATATAGTCTAATATTTATTTTTCATTACCTAATTTAGCGGATAGTAATTCAACTCGACATGGATGATTTTTTGAAACAGATAAATGCCTATTATTCACTATCTGAAGAAACAGCAGATGCTCTGAAGGCAATCTGCAAAATACACTCTTTTAAAAAGAATGATTTAATTTTAAGAGCGGGAGATATGGCACGTTATTATTATTATGTTCGTAAAGGATTGCTGGGTTACTATACTATTAATGAGAGTGGTAATACAATTTTCAAACTTTTCTTTGAAGAGAATAGCTTTGTTGCGTCCACAGCAGCAATCATTGAAAATAAGCCAAGTTTATTTAACATCATCGCCTTAGAAGATTGTGAAGTAATCATGTACCCAGCACTTTTATTTCGTGAATTGTTGGTCAGATATCATGATCTTGCGTTGTTTCATATTCATTATTTAGAGAAAAACTGGGTTGTAAAGAAAGAACCTTTGGAAATCGATTTAAAATGGGATACAGCTAAAATACGCTACATTAAGCTTTATGAAAATCAGAAATTGTTTAAAAGACTTAAGCAACATCATATTGCCTCGTATCTGGGTATTACGCCAACACAACTCAGTCGAATACGAAAAGAATTAAATTTTTAATGCCTCAACATATGTAAACGTTTTTCATCTTTTGAAACTTGACTTTTGTCTTGAATTAAAACAATAAGAAGATGAAATTGCAATGATGTGCTTTATTTTTACATTAATACTCCCTGTTTTGGGCAACGCATAGTCCATGAACATGTTTATAGTGCGAAAATGAATAAGAAAATTCCAGTGGTGATTATCACACCTGATATAATAGCGGGAAAAAGCTATAAATCTGTTTATATTTTGCACGGTTATAGTGGCAATTCCGAAAGAACTCATCAGCAAGATATTCCAGATCTTGTCGCAAAGTCGGAAATTTACCAAACTATTTATATTTTACCTGATGCTCATTTTAACAGCTGGTATGTCGATAGTCCCATTGACACAGGATCACAATATCAAACTTTTATAGGAGAAGAATTAATAAGCTTTGTAGACGCTCATTATCCAGTCCTTGCTCATAGAGAAAGTAGAGGGATTCTCGGTTGGAGTATGGGTGGTTATGGCGCTATAAATATTGGTGTTACTTATTCAAAATCATTCTCATTAGTAGGCAGTTCATGTGGAGCATTGGATTTTACTCGATTTGGAGAAGCTTATCATGAATACCAAGTTGATCAAGTATTAGGTCAATACGAACAGTTAGATCGAGCATTTCTGACATCTAGTAAGATCGCAAAAATGCAAACTGCAGATCAGTTTTATATTTTGGACTGTGGTATTCAGGACAAGCAGATGATCGGTATGAATCGTGACTTTCATGATCAGCTGATAAAGGCAAATGTGGATCATATTTACCAGGAATCAAATGGTCGTCACGATACCGCTTATTGGTGCAGATCGCTTTCCAATCAATTGGCTTTATTTAATAACTACTTTTACTATGAAAAACTTTAAAGCAGTTATTTATGTACTTGCAGGTGCCATTAGCTACGGATTATTGGCGACTATCGTTAAATATGCGAATGGTTTGGGTATAGGGACAAGTGCCTTACATTTTGGCAGTTTTTTATTGGATTTATATTTCTATTATTCCTCGACCTGATCTGGAAAAAAGAAGAGAGGAGAAGAAGGTTATTGTATCTTTCAGATCAAAGTCAAGATTGGTGCTTTGGGGAACATCACTTGGACTTACAACCACGTTATACTACCTTTCGATTCAGTATGTTCCTGTTTCGGTAGGAATTATTCTTCTCATGCAGTCCATCTGGATTAGCCTCATTGTGGAGATTATCGTTCATAAAAAACGACCAACTACAGCTAAAATAATCGGTGTGATCATTGTTTTAATTGGTACAGTGCTTGCAACAAATATTTTTGATACTGAATTCAATCTCAGTTTAAAAGGACTTTTATTGGGGTTAGGAGCAGGAGCTTCGTATACCTTATCGCTCTTTGCATCAAGTTCTGTTGCTTTAGATGTACCCAGTCATATACGCAGTAAGTATCTTGTCTTTGGTGGATTAATCTTAGTTGTTTTGTTCTGGAATATTCATATTGTCGAACAAATGAGCTTCGTGAGTTTATATTGGGGAATTGTGATTGCGATCTTTGGAACTATTCTATCACCACTTCTTTTCACCAAAGGTATTCCGCAAGTTGGAATTTCGCTAGGTAATATTTTTGCCAGCTTGGAGATTCCTGTATCGATATTATCGGCAGTAATCATATTAAATGAGTCGGTTCAGACAATACAGTGGGGTGGAATTATATTGATTCTGTTTGCTATTGTAACAATTAATAAACAAGAAAAGCCCCGATAGAGGCTTTTCTTGTTATATCACAAGATTCAAAATAAAATCTATTGTAATATTATAAAACGGTAAGACGTTTAGAACGAATATTGTTTCGTTAAGTTCGCACCATCTCCTGTAAGTGTAGGATTTTCAGTAACTTTAACCTTACCATCTACTTCTATTTTATAGTCTACAGATAAAGGTGCGCCATAATTGATTATTTGTACACCGCCTGAAAATGCTCGAATCGGTTCTGTCGTTTCAATAACGTATGTTTTAGTAGCACCAGTGAAATCAGTATCGCCTAATCCAATAGCCGATTCACCTGTTTTCACGACACCATTAACTTTCCAGACATCTGTTTTTCCGCCTGGATTTCCTCCTGCCACAGCAATCGAAACAAAATCCTGGTCAGCATTTACATTGTTAAGGGTTACTGTGATTTTATAGTGACTTCCCTTTTGTTCTGGTATTGTATTATCATCATCTTTACTACAGCCTATCGTCAACATGCTAAATGTCAGCGCTGACAAAATCCCTAAAAGTGCTATTTTTACATTTACTTTTTTCATAATTACTAATTTTATTTATTTTGTGATAGCAAATTTCCATAGATTGGGTTATTTGAACAATCATCTTAAACCATGATTTAATTTCTAATGGTTTACCATGATTTTTTTGCAAATAAAAGATCAACTCTTTTTATGCAGATATTTGTCATTTAATTACTAAACCCATGTTAAAGCGATATTTTTTATCAATCATATTTTCGATTTTTATTTTTGCATATTATGCGAAAGCACAACAGCTTATCCCGTTGGATGAAGAGGCTTATGTAAGGCAAATTAATGATCAGATCAATCGTGGTAATAGCGATAGTACACGCCTCTACAATTATTTACTGCTTTCAGAATATTGGGCGCCAACAGACGCTTTAAAAAGCAAGCAGGCATTGGATGCAGTATTACACGCTAAGAATAAAAATATTTTAAGCTCCGGACTTTTAAATTATTACCAGGCAGTGTATGAAACAAGTCAAGGTGATAAAACTAAGGCTAAACAATTGTACAATGATGCGATATCTATACTTGAAAAAGAATCAAAGAATAAAGGTACCTTGATCAAATCTTGGTATAACTACGCATACATGCAAATGGAGGACAAAGGTTATGATTTTTTGGTCAAGACTTTGACTGAGAAATGTATACCCTTGAGTGAAAAAAGTGGAAATACAGAACTTTTAGCTTATTGCTATACCCAATTAGGCTTAACTTTTATGTCTGTTGGACAGCTTAATACTGCTGAAGAATATCAAAAAAAGGCATTGGAGCAACTCCTTAGTATACCTGAACAAAATACAGCTCATCTTATTACTTATCTCAATCTTGTTAGTAATTATTGTTATAAACCTGACAGCAAAACTGCAAAAATCTATCTGGACAAGGCAACAGCACTTATTAAAAAATATCCCAATACACAGCATGCGGCTAATTATTATTATCAGGTAGCCATGTATCATACAACAAAACTGGAATTTACTCCAGCTTTGGAAAATCTAAGTAAGGGTATTGCATTGGCAAAAATAAAAAAGCAAGGAAAGATGTTGCAGATGTTAAAATTTAGGATGTATAATGTTTATCTGATGCAAAAAGATTATACGAAAGCTAAAGCCTTAATGGAGGGGATTTTAGATGAGGATATCTTGACAAAAGAAGGTATCAATCGTAAGATAATAATAACCCAATTGGCTACGGTTAATGAATTAATGGGCGACTATAAACAAGCTTATCAATGGTTAAAAAAGTCAAGCGCATTAAGCGATAGCCTGCAACAAAAAAAATTACTGGAGAAAATGAACGCGTTGGAAATCTCACATCAAACTTCAGTAAAGCAACAAACCATAAATCGTTTAGAACAGGAAAAAAAGGAAAATGAACTCTTAGCTAGAAATAAGAATCTGCGTACTATATTATTGGGCATTGCGCTTGGTTTGAGTTTGGTTATTGCATTCTTAGCCTATCTCAATTATTCGAAACAGAGGAAATTGAATGAACAAATCAGCTTGAGTCATCAGCAACAGTTGTTACGTATTGAGAACAAAAGGAAATATGATGCAACACACGCTCTTTTACAAGGAGAAGAGCAGGAACGTCAGCGTATTGCCCAGGATCTACATGATAGTATGGGAGGAATGCTGGCCAACATCAGAATGTCCATTTCAAAGGATGGGATAGGAAATATTAATGAAACAAATGATATCGTCCAAAAGCTAGATAGGTCTATTTCGGAAATGCGTCGTATTTCTAGAAATTTGATGCCTGAGACCTTAAAAAATCTAGGTCTTGAAACTGCATTATCAGAGCTTTGTGAATCCATGAGTTATAAAAAATTACGCATTCAATTCGAAGCTTTTGATTTATCAGAAAATATTCCTTTTGAAACTCAGCTTGCTCTTTATCGCATTACCCAAGAAGTATAAGCAATGTCATCAAGTATGCACAGGCAAATAATGTAATTGTTCAGATCAGTCAGAATGACAATCTTTTGAATCTTACCATTGAAGACGATGGCGTTGGATTTGATAAAAATCAAATTACAAAAGGATTAGGATTAAAGAACATTGAAAACCGTGTACAATTGATTAATGGAACGGTAGATATTACTTCTGCAAAAGGGGAAGGGACTACAATAAATGTCGAATGTTATGTCTAGTAAAAATACGTTAAATCTGGCAATAGTTGATGATCACCCGATGATTGTGGAGGGACTAAGATCTTTACTTCAAAATGAACATAAATTTCAAGTGTTTTCATTTACAAAAGGTGCCGCTATATTGGATTTTATTCAGGAAAATACAGTCGATATTGTATTATTGGATATTATTTTAAGTGATGGTAATGGATTGGATTTTTGTAAAAATATTAAACAAAAATCACCACATTCCATTGTACTTGGTATAAGCAATCAGGCTGAGCGCAGTATTATTTTCCGGTTTTTAGAAAATGGTGGTAATGGTTATATCTTAAAAAATGCTGATTCAGAAGAAATCGTTGCGTGCATCGAAAA